>DASYEA010000784.1:0-4552 GCA_036499265.1 Schlesneria sp.
CGATGGTGTTCACCGCTGCCCGTATCTGGGCGAGAAGAGGATGATTGGTGAGCAACAAACCCAATGACCATGCCGCAGCCGCAAAGATGCTCCCCAAGGCTAACCCTGCGATCGGGCCGGCTCCACCGTAATTCGCGATCAGATTGCTTATCAAGACGCTGGCAACGACGCAGGCAGTTACGAAGATGCTTTTCAACATCGCATGGAGGAGTTCGAAGGCATTGAGCGAAAGTCGCTTACAGATGAAAAAAATCGCGACAAAAGCCTGAAATGGCAGAGTCACGAGTGCTGAGGCTGCCACCCCCTGCACTCCAAAAGACGAGGCTGCAACAAATACAATAAGAAGCGACGGCGGCAGCGAGATTAACGATGCAATCAGCGTGTCGCGCACGCGCCCGACTGTAACCAAAATCGGATACGTGAGACACGCCGCAAAAAGCGCCAGCGACGCGATACAGAGTACACGAACAAGCGGAACGATCTCTATCCAAGTAGGCCCCAGCCACACCAGGATAATCTGATTGGAGAGCATGGCGATAAAGAGAAGAAACGGCCAATGCAGAACGCTGATCAATGAGATCGCATCGAGGTAAGTCTTTTTTAGGTCGCCGCCTGACCGAGCATGAGCGGCAATTGCCGGCATGATCACAGGATTTACGGCTTGCAGGACTAGCTTATCAAAAACCTGGGTGATGCTGACCGCTCGGCTGTAGAGACCGACCGCGGTGAAATCCAGGATGCGCGCCAACATCAGCTGCGGCGACCATTGATAGAATACGTTGATGATAATCACCGCACTCGAGTAAGCGCCGAATTCGAAGACCTCTCGATAGCCGTTTAGGGATGGCCTAAAAATATTCCAGCTGCGCCGGCACCCCAACAAAATAACGGTGGAGATCAGCGTCCCGACGATAGCACCGAGGATAGGTGCCATGAAGCTATAACCGGCGGCGGCCAGCACCACTGAACTTAGAGAGGAGCCAAAATTGGCCGCAAGATTACAGCGGGCGAGCGTTCCAAACGCCATCTCCCTCCGCAGCAACGAGGCAATGGTAACCGGAACGGGCGTTAGAAGAAAATTCAATGCACAAAGGGCTAAGCCCACCCGCATCCCATCCTGCGAAAAAAAATGCGCAGCAACATCCCGCAAACCGAAAAGTATTGCGGCGACGAGAAAGGACATGATTAACGTGACGGTGAAAGCCGTTCTGATATTGCGTTCAGATAGCGACGGCTTCTGTATCAGATAGTTCGCGCCGCCAAACTCTTGAAAGTAAGCGACGACTACGCTTGTAAGTGCGCTTACAAGGGCAAAAATGCCGTATTCTTCGGGGGACAGAAGCCGGGCTAGGATCGCCGCGGAAACGACGAAGAACAGGAAGCTTCCATACCTTTCGAGCGCAGTGAAAAGTATGGGTCGATGCACCTCGGTCATATCGCGAAATGGCTTTCAGTTTTTCGGCCGGCCTACAGCGTTGCTAAAGTTGGAACTATTTCATCCGCTCTACCGCGAAAATTCACCGAATTTCCCATATCAGCAATATCTTATATTATTCAAATTAAATAGCGACTACATTTAAATATCGCTAAGAGTTCGAATTAGTTAATTTTTGGCATTCCGGCTTTCAAATGATTGTCACGACAGGATTGTTGCAAATTTGAACAAGCATACTGCGATCGCATCACGAGCAAGCATTCGACGGGCGGGGATGTCATATGCCGCAGCAACGCAACGTCTTACGGCGCCATCAAGGTTGGTCGAACGGCCAAGATTGGCTGAACGGCTCTGTCTGCGAGCTAGCCGCTGGGCCACAACCGTGCATGCCACCCTCTCGATTGTGCCCGCTCGGGTAGTCGACGAAAGCTCAACCGTTCTAACTGGCGCTGTTGTAACCGCTCTCATCACACAGACATGGGTCGGCCCGTCGGCCAGGAAACTGAGGTAAATCATGCGGATCGTCGTCTGCCCTCACGTGATGGAGATTGGCGGATCGCAGATAAATGCGATTCAGCTCGCGGGAGCCGTCCGCGATAGAGGACATCACGTCATCGTAGTTGCGGTGCCCGGTCCACTCGTCGAAATGGTTCGCGATCTAGATATCGAGTATGTAGCAGCTCCGTCCTATAGACGCAGGCCATCTCTCGCCATGGCGAATTGGTTCACACGATTCGTCGAAGAGCGATCGATCGATGTTGTACATGGCTATGAGTGGCCCCCCGCCATCGAAGCATTTTATGGTCCACGATTACGGCTCGGTACGGCCGTCATAGGTACCATTCTCTCGCAATCTGTCGTGCCATTCTTTCCAAAGCCAATCCCTCTCCTGGTTGGTACGGAGCAATTGGTTCACGTAGCGCGTGCTGCGGGCCACGCCCATGTAAATCTGATGGAACCGCCAGTCGACACCGAGCGCGACCGCCCTGCGTTCGATAAGCACGCCGCTGACGAATTTCGCGCCCGCTACGCGCCAGACCCGACGTTACCATTGGCAGTTATGGTGTGCAGGCTCGTGCCCGAACTGAAGCGGGAGAGCCTCCTCAACGCATGCGGCGCAATCGAGGAGCTGGCGCTCTCAGGAGCTCCGACACAGCTCGTGCTCGTTGGCGATGGCTCGATCAAAGACGAGTTGGCGGCCCGAGCGGAACAAACCAACATGCGGGCAGGAAGAAAACTGGTCGTGTTGACTGGTGAGCTGTCCGATCCGCGGCCTGCGTACGATGCTGCCGACGTCGTATTGGGAATGGGTAGTTCCGCGTTGCGAGCACTTGCATTCGCCAAACCACTCGTCGTGGTTGGCGAACGTGGATTCAGCGAATTGCTCACCCCACAAACCGCGCCCATATTTCTCGCCAATGGATGGTACGGCCTTGGTCCAGGATCTCTGGGCGAAGGCGTCACCGGGATGCGTCGGTCGCTGTCGACCATCCTGGGTAACGCAACACTGCGGGCCGAACTTGGCAAATTCGGCCGAGACCTTGTGCTCGATCGATTTAGCCTGTTCGCCGCAGCAAAAAAACAGGAAGAGGAATACGAGCACGCAATTGCCAACCGGGTCTCTCGCAGCCAGCTTGCCGCCGCAGCAACGAAATCGCTCGCCGGCATCATCGATTACAAAGTGCGGCGCAAGATTAGCAGATGGCGGGGCACCATTGCCGTCGACGATGCCAATGCAGTAGCCGCGTTTCCCGCGCAGCCAAGCCCCGAGCCCGGACAACTCAGAATATAAACCAGCCTGTAGTAAAAGACGCGACAGCGAGTTTAATGATGACCCTGCTCGTCGGCGCGACCTGCTTTCTCAAACATGTGCGATACGGGCCATGCGGTCTGAACGCCAGCTATCTTCCTTAAAAAGGTTATACTGATTCCTTCAGGCGAAGACCTTGCTTCACACGAACCGGCTTGCCTTGTGCAGCAATTGATCGGGAAGCAGCCTCCAGAATTTCGATGACACGAAGCCCGCTCGTTCCGCTTGAAACCGGAGTCTTCCCGTTGCACAAGCAATCGACGAAGTGCTCCGCTTCTGTTTGCAACGCTTCCTTAGCGGCAAGGTGCGGTGCCCACATGTCACCTGCGCGATATCCGATCCGCAACTGGCGCGCTTTTTCCGCCGATCCGTTGACCGTAATTCCCTTATCGTAGACCTTTATTTTCTCGGTCGGTTCGAGATCGTCGTACACGATCATCTTGCGGCTACCGCCCACAAGGGTCTGCCGGATTTTGACCGGAGAAAGCCAGTTGACGCTGATGTGCGCAACGCAGCTGCTCTGAAAGAACAGCGCAATATGCGCCATGTTTTCCGGACTTCCCGCAACGTGGCACGTACCCGTTGCTGAGACCGCTATCGGCTGTTGATCGAAAATATGCTGGATGATGGAAATATCATGAACAGCAAGATCCCAGATCACGTTCACATCGCTCTGAAACAGTCCTAAGCTCGCCCGAATACCATTGTAGTAATAAATGTCGCCCAGGGCTTTCTCTTCCATAAGCTGCCGAATTTTCTGGACTGCTGGCGTGTATAGGAACGTGTGATCGACCATCAATGTAAGTCTCCGTCGATCAGCTTCCTCGATGAGGTGAAGCACCTGTTCGGAAGTTTCCGCCAAGGGCTTCTCCACAAAGACGTGCTTTCCCGCCTTCAGTGCGGCAAGTGCAAGTTCGTAGTGAGTATGGACCGGCGTCGCGATCGCAACCGCGTCGATAGCTGGATTCTTGAGCAGATCCCGGAAGTCGGTTGTTGTCTCCAATCCGGGGTAAAGCCGCTTGCTGGCGGTAAGCTTGGCCGGATCGAGGTCGCTGACAGCGATGACACGAGCCACATCGCCATTCATGAAATTGCGCACGAGGTTCGGACCCCAATAGCCGTATCCGATAACCCCAACGCCTATCAATCCGTTTTGCATCTTTATACTCACATACTAAGATCTAATGTGAATGAAAACTTTGCTGCAACCTCTGGCATTTTCCAGCAGGAAAAAAGCCTCAAAAAGATCAACGATTCCAACATGATTTATAAAATAAACTGCGTCGCACAAAATATGCTATACTTTT
>DASYEA010000785.1:0-8559 GCA_036499265.1 Schlesneria sp.
TGCCAACAAGTCAGAATTATTCTTTCACAAAGCCGCCGATCACCTTGGCCTTTCGGCACGGATGCGAACCCTTTTGCTGACACCCGAGCGTGATGTCAAAGTTCAGGTCGCAATCCGCCTCGACAATGGTGAGATCGAGACCTTCGTGGGTTATCGCGTTCAGCATGATAGTGCGCGCGGACCAATGAAAGGCGGACTGCGCTTCCACCCACAAGTGGACGACGCCGAAGTCCGCACGCTGGCTCAACTGATGACTTGGAAAACCGCGGTCGTTGATCTTCCCTATGGGGGAGCCAAAGGGGGAATCGCGATTGATCCTCGGACCCTCAGCAGGGCCGAACTGGAGCGGTTGACTCGTAAGTTCGTGGACCAGATCCATGACATGGTCGGTCCCGACACGGATATTCCGGCTCCTGACATGGGAACTAACGGTCAGGTGATGGCATGGTTCATGAATCAGTATCAAAAGCATCACGGCTTCCAACCAGCCTGCGTCACCGGCAAGCCGTTGGAACTGCATGGCTGCGAAGGTCGTGAAGAAGCGACTGGTCGCGGGGTAGTGATTGTCACCGAACGAATGTTCCATCGCCTCGGTCAGAAATTGGCAGGCAAAACTGTCGCTCTGCAAGGCTTCGGAAACGTTGGTAGCCACTGTGCCAATCTGCTGTTTGAACGCGGCGCTCGAGTTGTCGCGATTACCGATCAACAGGGTGGCGTCCAGAATCCAGCGGGCCTCGATATCCCGGCACTCATGCCTTATGTCAAAGAGCACGACGGTGTCGCGGGATTCCCTGGCGGCAAACCACTCTCGAACGAGGAACTGTTTTCCGCCCCGGTTGATGTATTGATCCCTGCCGCGCTGGGCGGGCAATTGACCGCCGAAACAGCCCCCACAGTTCAGGCCAAATACGTTGTCGAAGCGGCGAACGATCCGACCACGCCAGAAGCCGATGAGATCTTCCTGAAGAAGGGAATCACAGTCGTACCGGACATCCTCGCGAACGCAGGCGGCGTGTCGGTGAGCTATTTCGAATGGGTCCAGAACCGGTCCGTCGTCCATTGGCCATTGGAAGAAATCCGCAATCGGCTGGAGACCCGGATGTCTTCTGCCTTCGACGCTGTCTGGCAGATCGCGAACGAAAAACAAGTTCCTCTCCGCACGGCCGCTTATATTCTAGGAATCGGGCGAGTTGCCCGGGCAACGGAGCTAGCCGGGGTGTCATGATGCCTTGTGGAAGCTTTGAATATTCGAATTCTTCCCTGCAGTCCGCACATCCGGTTTGACTCTCGTTCTGAGGTGCCCTACCATCTGACGAAGATTGAAGTTCCGGGGCGTCGCCCCCGATGTAAATTTGACTGAAAACAGATGCCTTCAGCTACCACCTTCGCCTTCCAATCAGCCGATGCCGTGAGCATTCGGATTGAGATCGTGATTATTATCGGAGTTTGCTAGCGGCCAGGGTGGCGAAATTACGAATCGACACAAGCCCTCAGGCCGCAACCTGAGGGTTTCTTTTTTGACCTGCGACTGATTGAAAGTTCGAACATGTCCCGCATCCAGATCTACGACACGACCCTTCGCGATGGCAGCCAGGGTGAGGGGGTTAACTTCTCACTTCAGGACAAGCTGCTCATTACGCAGAAGCTCGATGATCTTGGCGTGGATTTCGTGGAAGGTGGCTATCCGCTCTCGAACCCCAAGGATGCAGAATACTTTGCACGGGTGCTCGATCTCCCCTTAAAGCACGCCAAGGTCTGTGCATTCGGGATGACTCGGCGAAAGGGATGCGCTCCCGAAGACGACATCGGTATGTGCGCTCTTCGTGATGCCAAGACCTCCCACGTTACGATCGTCGGAAAGACGTGGGACTTGCATGTCTTCGAAGTGCTGCACATCAGCGAAGAAGAAAACCTCGCGATGATTCGCGATTCAGTCGGCTTCTTGCGCGCAGAAGGTCGAGAAGTTTTTTATGACGCGGAACACTTCTTCGATGGCTTCCGAGCGAATCCCGAGTTTGCACTGAAGACGGTGCTTGCAGCGCAGAATGCCGGTGCCAACACGATCATCCTTTGCGACACGAACGGAGGTCGCCTGCCTGAGGATATCGCTGCGGCTGTCGATGCTGTCCGTCGTGAATTGCGGATCCCCGTCGGCATCCATGTTCACAACGACGGTGAGTTGGCGGTCGCGAACTCGTTGATGGCCGTGGACCATGGCGCGATTCAGGTTCAGGGAACGATCAACGGCATCGGTGAGCGTTGCGGTAACGCCGACCTGATCAGCGTGATCGGCAACCTGGCGCTCAAGAAGGGCTACGAGGTGCTGAAGCCTGGTGGCATAGGTCACCTGACGGAACTCTCTCGCTATGTCTACGAAATTGCGAACATGAACTTTCGCAACGGGCAGGCCTTCGTCGGAGCCAGCGCGTTCGCTCACAAGGGCGGAATGCATGTGCATGCGGTCAATCGATTGTCAGCAAGTTACGAACATATCCCGCCCGAATCCGTCGGCAACCAGCGACGAATCCTGGTCAGCGAGCTTTCGGGCCGCTCGAACATCATCGCAAAGACGACCAAGTATCAGATCAATGACGACAACGCCCTGATGTCCAAGATCCTGGAACGAGTCCAGGACCTGGAGAATGAAGGCTACCAGTTCGAAGCGGCAGAAGCATCGTTCGACCTGCTGGTCCGTAAGGAAGCCGGCGCGTACACGCCCAAGTTCGAACGGCTTCAGTATCGCGTGAACGTCGAAACGACGGCGGGGCAGGGGACCGTCACCGAAGCGACCATTAAATTAAGGGTGAATGACCAGTCCGAGCATGTCGTGGCCGAAGGTGACGGCCCGGTGAACGCCTTGGATAACGCACTTCGCAAAGCGTTGTCATCGGCGTATCCGAACCTGACGGAGATGCAGCTTGTCGATTACAAGGTTCGCGTGATCAACTCGACGGAAGGAACAGCCGCACGTGTCCGCGTCGTCATTGAAAGCCGCGACCACACAGATGTTTGGAGCACGGTCGGCGTCAGCGAAAATGTCATCGAAGCGAGCTGGCTGGCCTTGGTCGATAGCGTGGAATACAAATTGTATAAAGATGCCGAAGCGGAAGGGCCTGCAGCCTGAGTCTGGAGGGACCGAATGAACACACATTTGCTCGACGATTTGCGGGAGGGGATCAGCCTGACCCTGGCGCCGCTGACAGTCGATCAGTACCACCAGATGATCCGCGATGGAATTTTGGTTGATGGCGACCCAATCGAATTGCTGGAAGGAACATTGGTATACAAAGATCGACGAGACATCACGGGAGGCGTCAAGACTCACGGTGGTCGACACCTGAAAACGCTCAACAAGTTGACCGCGATATTGTCTCGCTGGATTGCAGATCGCGCGGGCTTCCTGCAGGTTCAGGGGCCGATCACCCTTGATAATCAAAACGAACCGGAGCCGGATTGCAGCCTCATCATGGGGTCACCAGATGATTTCGGTGATGCTGTGCCTGACGCGGCCACCGTGTTGGCGGCCTTTGAAGTGGCTAATAGCTCTCTGAGAACAGATCGCCGAACGAAACAGCGACTTTATGCAGAGGCTTCGATCCCTCTGTATGTCATCATCAATCTCAAAGATGGCTTGATCGAGGTTTACTCAGAACCTCTGCCAGCCGAATCGCGATACGGCAAACTCGCGACCTATCATCCAAACGATAATTTAGAACTGCTTGTCGGTGTCCTTGGCGTCCTCTCGATCAATGGCTCCGACTTGTTTTGAAAACTTCTTCAAGAACTAATCACCGTCCATGACCACAGAAATCCCCAAGCAATACGAACCCGCCGCAGCCGAAGCCAAATGGTTTCCTTACTGGGAATCACATGGCTATTTCAATGCTGACCCCAATCCAGCCAAGCCACCGCACGTCATTATGATCCCGCTGCCGAACGTGACCGGTGCCTTGCACATGGGTCACGCACTCAACGGCACGCTGCAGGATCTGCTCACTCGCTGGCGACGGATGCAGGGTTACGAAGCACTGTGGATGCCGGGGACCGATCATGCGGGGATTGCAACGCAGTCGATGGTCGAAAAGCGAATGCTCGAGCAAGAAGGCCTGACGCGACATGATGTTGGTCGCGAAGCCTTGATCAAACGCATCTGGGATTGGAAAGACGCCTATGAAAAGCGAATCCTCAGCCAGTTAAAGAGCCTCGGTGCTAGTTGCGATTGGCGACGCGTACGTTTCACGCTCGACGAAGTCTGCTCGCGTGCCGTGCGGCAGACATTCTTCAAGATGTTCAAAGATGGCCTGATCTTCCGCGGCAAGCGATTGGTGAACTGGGATACGTTCCTCCAAACCGCTGTGGCGGACGACGAAGTCTACGAAGAAGAGATCGATGGTCACTTCTGGACGTTCAACTATCCGGTAGTGAATGAAGCAGGACAGCCGACTGGCGAACGAATCTCGTTCAGCACAACTCGTCCCGAGACAATGCTCGGCGATACCGCCGTGTGTGTGCATCCGACCGATGAACGGTACACACATCTGATCGGCAAACATGTTCGCATCCCCGTCAACGGCCGGACAATCCCGATCGTGGCCGACGCATTGCTGGCGGACAAAACGTTAGGCACCGGTTGCGTGAAAGTGACGCCCGCGCACGACCCAAACGACTATGCCTGCTGGACTCGCAACAAAGAAAAGATGGGCGAGCCGATCAACATTCTCAACCCAGACGGGACGTTGAATGAAAATGGCGGCCCATGGCAGGGACAAGATCGCCTCGTCGCGCGTGATGCTGTCGTGGCCGAAATGGAAAAGCTCGGCCACTTTGAAAAGGTAGAAGATCGCAAGATCCCGCTGAAGCACAGCGATCGCTCGAAGACACCGGTGGAACCGTATTTATCCGAACAGTGGTTCGTGAAAATGGATACGCTGGCTCAAGCCGCCATCGATGCGGCCAATGACGGTCGAGTGACCTTCTATCCCGAGCGCTACAAGCAGTCATACGTGAGTTGGTTGAGCGAAAAGCGGGACTGGTGCATCAGCCGGCAACTCTGGTGGGGGCATCGTATTCCGGTGTGGTCGGGATTGATTGCGTCAACGCCCGGGTATCCAGAGTCAATACAAATCAATTACGAGAAAGCGGAGTCTGAGCTACGCAGCTACCTAACTGAGCGCGATATCTTCCAAGATGAATACTCAATTATCTCAAGTGAGGAACGAGACTCATGGAAGATAATGGTGTGTCCCGCAACCGATCGTTGCGCGGAAGCACTTACGCTTCTTGCGAAATGTATTGTTCATTCATCACTTGTCGAATGGAAACGGGCAACTTGGGATGAGTTCGAAGAACCGGAGTGTAATGGGAAGCAAGTCGTCAGTATTCAAGCGTTCATTCAAGACGAAGATGTTCTAGATACCTGGTTCAGTTCTGCCCTGTGGCCGCACGCGACATTGGGATGGCCGGATCGTGATCACAATCCGCCGATGGTCACAACTAGCGGTTCAGCCCTGGCCTCTTCGCCCTCAGCCACCAACGAAGTCCTCAACTACTTCTACCCCGGCAGTGTGCTCGTCACATCACGCGACATCATCACGCTGTGGGTGGCGCGGATGGTGTTGACCGGCCTGTATAACATGGGCGACATCCCATTCAAGCATGTGTGCATTCATCCGAAAATCCAGGACGGCTTCGGCCAGGGGATGTCCAAGACCAAAGGAAATGGCGTCGATCCGAACGAGCTGATAGCAAAATACGGCTGCGATGGCATGCGGTTCACGATCGCTTCGTTTGCCGGCGAAACGCAGGATGTGCGTCTACCCGTCGGTTACGAGTGCCCGCATTGCCAGGCGATTATTCCTCAGGAGCAGCACCACCTGAAGTTCAAGCCGGGCAAGCCCAAGATCAAGTGTCCGAAGTGTAAGAAAGAGTCACAGTACGCGACCCCCAACTACACCCCCGATGAAGGCGAACCCGTTGCCAGGATCGTGATCGAACGATTCGAATATGGCCGCAACTTCAGCAACAAGCTGTGGAATGCGGCTCGTTTCGCGATGCTCAACCTGGAAGGCTACACACCTGCCCCGGTTGCTGACGCTGAGTTGGCGATCGAAGACCGCTGGATCCTGTCACGTCTGGCAACAGTGACGGACGAAGTCTCATCGTGCCTGAACATCTACAAATTTGATGCAGCGACACGATCACTGCGAGACTTCGTCTGGAATGAGTTCTGCGACTGGTATCTAGAAATGATCAAGCCGCGGTTGCGCGATGAAGCACAAAAGCCGGCGGCCCAGCGAGTCCTCGTGACGGTGCTCGACACCATTCTGCGATTACTGCATCCGTTCACCCCGTTCATCACGGAAGAACTCTGGCAGCGGCTGAAAGAGATCGCTCCTGCGCGCGGCCTGCCCAATCCGACAGCAGCGGCCGACGCGATCATCGTCGCCCCATGGCCAACCGGATTGGATGACTGGCGAGACGCCGCGTTGGAAGCTCGCTTCCAGCGCCTGCAGGAACTGATCGTTGCCGTTCGCAACGTGCGAGGGACCTATAACATCAGCCCGACCGTGACAGTTCCCGTCGCCGTGAAATGCACGGCTGAAGTTGCCGCCGATTTGAATCAGGTGCGAGTCCAATTCGAGATGCTTGCGAAGTCAATGCTGTCAGCAGCCGGACCGGAAGTCACTCGCCCCGATACGATCAGTGCCAGCTTTTCGCTGGGTGATGCGGACGGATACCTGCCGCTGGAAAGTTTCATCGATTTGGAGGCCGAACTCGTTCGACAGCAGAAAGAGGCGGAGAAGGTTCGCGGCTTCATTGCGGGGCACGAAAAGAAGCTAACCAACCAAAGTTTCGTTGATCGAGCTCCACCCGAAGTCGTAGCGGAAGTTCGCGACACACTGGCAGGACTGCAAAAGCAGTTGGCCAGCATCGAAGAGATTATCAAACAACTCGGTGGCTGACATTGAGCGGTTTCATTCATATCATGAATGACCATCGCTGGAGATCAAATCATGAATGTGCCGCAAGACCTGCAACAGTTTGTCGGCCAGCAATTGTTGCTGGGGAACTACGAATCGGTCGACGACTTGATCGTTGATGCCCTGACATTGCTACGAGACAAACGCCAAGCAGAATTGTTTGCTGAAATCGACATTGGTCGGCAGCAGATAGAAAGAGGCGAATGTGTTCATCTGGAAACGGAGGATGACGTTCGCGAATTCTTCGCTGAAATCAAGCGGGGCAGAGCAGCACGCTCGGAACCCGCGGTATGAATCGACGCCTGATCGTGTCGTCTATCGCGAAGCTTGACTTGGTCAGCATTTTCGACGCTATCGCGGATCACAATGTTACGGCTGCGGCGCGTCTACTCGCGAAGATCGAATCCTCCTGCCTAATGCTCGTCGCCCAACCATTCGTAGGTCCGGCATTCAGCGAGCGCTATCCAGGATTGCGTTTCCGCGTTGTCGGGAAATACGTCGTATTTTATCGGGTCTTCGACGATTCCGTTTGGATTCAAAGAGTCCTCCACAGTGCTCGAGATGCAACGCGTCTCCTTTAGTTGGTGCCATTCCATGAAGTCCACCGTTGAAGAAATCCGACAGCGATTCGATGCTGACGTCGAACGCTTTTCTAATCTCGAAACAGGCCAATCGGCGACGATCGATGCGCCGCTCGCGATGGCGATGGTTGCCGAAACGGCTGCCGTCGTGACGCCACACGCGACCGATCTGATCGATGTCGGCTGCGGGGCAGGGAACTACTCACTAAAGCTGCTCCAGTCAATTCCCAACTTGAACGTCACATTGATCGACTTGAGCCAGAACATGCTCGACCGTGCAGCCGCTCGCGTGGGCGCTGCCACCAATGGGACAGTTAAGACGCTGCAGTCGGATATCCGCCAGATATCACTCGCACCTCAATCGGCCGACATCATTGTGGCCGCGGCCGTGCTGCATCATTTGCGGACAGATGACGAATGGCGAACAGTGTTCCGCCGTTTCTACGAAGCCCTGCGACCTGGGGGATCGATCTGGATCTTTGATCTCGTCGAACACAGTGTCCCCGAAGTTCAGCAACTGCAGTGGCGGATGTACGGTGAGTACCTGTCGAATTTCAAAGACGAGGCCTATCGCGATCACGTCTTCGCCTATGTGGAAAAGGAAGACACGCCGAAACCGCTAGTCTTTCAACTTGACCTGCTACGCGAAGTGGGATTCCGACAGGTTGATGTGTTACACAAACACAGTTGTTTTGCAGCCTTTGGTGGCGTGAAGTCGTGAATTGACATACGGCAATCACTATCCCTCACGGGATTTCCAAACTTCCGTCGACTGTTATACTTCCGGGCAACAGATCTCAAACAACGCGGGAGTTTTCAACGTGCTCGTTCAGATGGAATTGGCCCGGATCATCATCAGTGAAATCAACGAGCAATACGTGATCTTCCTGCGCGAAGTGGAAGGCGAGCGACTCTTTCCCATTGTGATTGGACTATTTGAAGCCACGACAATTGATCGCCGTGTGAAAGGGGAAATCCCTCCGCGACCGCTCACTCAT
>DASYEA010000786.1:0-4067 GCA_036499265.1 Schlesneria sp.
GCCGAACTCGGTGCTGGACTTGGTTTTGCGGGCTTCTTTGGCACCGGTTTGCTAGCCATCCACCACACTCCCGATCAGGCGAAACTAAAGTTGCCCTCACCAGACTGCGACAATCTGTCTGATGAGTCATCACGGTGACACAGTTGTTTTCTCAAGGGCGAAATGACGTTTTTACAGGTGGTGTATTGCTTTTGCAAGCAGGGGGCAGGGGTTGCGCATCGGACCGTCGAATTTGAAAGCCAAAATTAGAGCGACCTCAAGGCGACTGCCAAATCGACACCGACAGATTATTACCCGCCTGACCTCCTCTTCGCCAAAATGGCAGCGAAGCGATCAACCCGCCAAACCATCGAACAGGCGAAGCGAGAGTTAGCAATTACCAGTTAATGAGTTACGGCAATTGATGGCTCTCCATTCCAGATGGGCGCGGTGTTTGCTTCTACGCCCTTGACTCGTTTGCGGGTCTGCCTCGGCCTGATCTCGCATCCCCATTCTCAAATACAAACCACAAATCACATACTCCAACAAGGAACGGCAACATGGCTATTCAAGAACGAATCATCGGCATCGACCTGGGTACGACGAACTCCGTCGTCTCGATCATGGAAGGTGGCGAAGTCAAAGTCATCGCGAACCAGGAAGGCAATCGCATCACCCCCAGCGTTGTCGCCTATACGGAAAAAGGTGATCGACTGGTTGGTGATCCCGCCAAGCGCCAAGCTGTGACCAATCCCAAGAACACGATCTATTCGATCAAGCGATTCATGGGACGTCGCCACAATGAAGTCGAATCCGAAGAAAAGATCGTTCCCTACAAAGTGGTCGGCGGTCCGAACGAATACGTGAAGGTTGAAGTTCACGGCAAGACCTATACTCCGCCAGAAGTCTCGGCGCAGATTCTTCGTAAACTCAAAGAATCGGCGGAAGCCTATCTCGGACATACAGTCACCCGAGCAGTCATCACCGTTCCCGCCTATTTCAACGACGCTCAGCGTCAGGCGACAAAGGATGCCGGTGAAGTCGCTGGACTGACCGTTGATCGAATCATCAACGAACCAACGGCGGCGGCCCTCGCTTATGGCCTGCAGAACAAGAAGAACGAAAAGATCGCTGTGTTCGACCTCGGGGGTGGTACGTTCGACGTCTCCGTTCTGGAAGTCGACCACGAACTGGTCGAAGTGCTCAGCACCAATGGGGACACTCACCTGGGTGGTGACGATTTCGACGAAGTGCTGATCAAGCACATTGCCGACAAGTTCCAGGCGGAACATGGGATCGATCTGCGAAAAGACGCGATGGCGTTGCAGCGACTGCGCGAAGCCGCCGAAAAGGCCAAGAAGGAACTTTCGGGACAGCAGCAGACCGACATCAACCTGCCATTCATCACAGCAGATGCCAGCGGTGCGAAGCACCTGCAGATGACTGTGACGCGTGCCGAGTTCGAACGGATGGTCGATCACCTGATCGAACGTTGTCGTAAGCCAGTCGAAAACGCACTGCGAGACGCCAAGCTGTCGCCCAGCCAGATTGATGAAGTCGTGCTGGTCGGCGGTTCGACGCGTGTGCCGAAGGTTCAGGAATTCGTCAAGAAGATGTTCGGCGGAAAAGAACCACATCGCGGGGTCAATCCTGACGAAGTGGTCTCGATTGGCGCAGCCATCCAGGGCGGCATCATCTCGGGCGATGTCAAAGACATGGTGTTGCTCGACGTGACTCCGTTGTCATTGGGCTTGGAAACCGAAGGGGGCGTGATGACGGTCCTTGTCGAACGCAATACGACGATTCCTGTCACCAAGAAGGAAACGTTCTCGACAGCCGCCGACGGCCAAAGTGCAGTGACAATCAGCGTCTTCCAGGGCGAACGACCAATGGCTCGTGACAACCGAGCACTGAACCAGTTCAATCTGGAAGGGATCATGCCCGCACCACGCGGCACGCCAAAAATCGAAGTGACGTTCGACCTGGACGTCAACGGCATTTTGAACGTGAAGGCCAAGGATCAATCGACCGGCAAAGAGCACTCGGTGCGAATCGAAAACTCCAGCGGGATCGATCAGACGGAAATCGACCGGATGCGAAAAGACGCCGAGTCTCACGCTACCGAAGACAAGCGACGTCGCGAACTGGCGGAAGCCAAGAACAAGGCGTCGACATCGGTCTACGAAGTCGAAAAGATCCTGAAGGAACACGGAGCGAAGTTGGATGCGGGATCCAAGTCGGCCGTCGAAGCCAGCATTGAAAAGGTAAAGACTGCTGAAAAGGGCGACGATGTCGCCGCGATCAATTCAGCCGTCGAAGCCTTGCAACAGGCCAGCATGGCCTTGTCGCAGCACATGCAAGCCGCGCCAGGGGCCGAAGCAGGACCGGAAGCAGGGGCAGCTCCTGACGGAAAGTCTGATGACGGCGTGATCGATGCTGAATTTGAAAAGAAGAGCTAAGTCCAGATCGTCCGATTCAGCGGTTCCCGGGCAACACTGTTCGGGAACCGCGTCCGGATTTATGCAGATATCTCTTCCGCCAAATCCTGGCCATCCCGCCTGCCGCTCCTGTCTTCTCGCAGTTTCTTCCTTAAAATCTAAACACCACTAACGCCAAGTCCGTGGCGGTAGCTCAATGTCCGTCCCGCTACATCGTCCTGGGAGGTTCATCCATGGCATTTCGTCCTGATAAACTGACCGTCAAAGCTCAAGAAGCAATTCAAACGGCGCAAGAGCTCGCCGAATCACAAGGGAATCCGCAATTCGTTCCGCTGCATCTCCTGAAGGCGCTGCTCGACGAACAGCAGGGGATTGTGCGCCCCTTGCTCGAAAAAATCGGCATCCGGGTCCCCCAGTTGCGCGGGATCGTTGATGCCGACCTGAACAAGCTACCACGTTCGTCCGGTGGACAGACCGGCGGCAGCCAGGCCATCAAGCAAGTGCTTGATAAGGCGGCGGCACAGGCCGACACGATGAAAGATTCGTTCGTATCGACCGAGCATCTGCTGCTCGCTCTGACTCAGGTCGATGATCAAGCCCAGCGAGTTCTCAAGCTCAACGGCGTCAGTGAGGCTGACGTGATGAGCGCGCTGAAGTCGGTGCGAGGAACTCAGCAAGTCAACGATCAGAACCCGGAAGAGAAGTACCAGGCCCTCGAAAAATACGGAAAGGATCTGGTTGCACTCGCTCGCCAGGGAAAGATCGATCCTGTCATTGGCCGTGATCAAGAAATCCGTCGCGTCATCCAGGTTCTGTCGCGACGACGCAAGAATAACCCCGTGCTGATTGGCGATGCGGGCGTGGGCAAGACTGCCATTGTCGAAGGCTTAGCTCATCGGATCGTTCTGGGAGATGTTCCCCAGAACCTGAAGGATAAGACCGTCATCGCTCTCGACATGGGGGCTCTCATCGCCGGTGCCAAATTTCGGGGCGAATTCGAAGACCGGTTGAAAGCCGTCCTGAAAGAAGTGACTGAAGCCGCAGGACAGGTCATCCTCTTCATCGACGAACTGCACACCGTCGTCGGAGCCGGAGCGGCCGAGGGTGGCAACGACGCCGCGAACCTGCTCAAGCCCGCGCTCGCGCGCGGCGAACTGCATTGTGTCGGCGCCACCACGCTCAACGAGTACCGCAAATACATCGAAAAGGACGCCGCGTTGGCGCGGCGCTTTCAACCGGTGTTCGTTAGCGAGCCGACGGTGGAAGACACCATCTCCATCCTGCGCGGCCTAAAGGAGAAGTACGAAGTCCATCACGGCGTGCGCATCACCGATGCGGCGATCGTGGCGGCCGCGACGCTCTCCAACCGTTACATCACCGACCGCTTCCTGCCCGACAAGGCCATCGACCTTATGGACGAGGCGGGATCGCGGCTGCGCATGCAGATCGACTCCAAGCCGGAAAAACTCGACGAACTTGACCGGCGCATTATGCAGCTCAAGATCGAGCGCGAGGCGCTGAAGAAGGAAAGCGACAAAGCCTCGCAGGATCGCCTCGCGACTCTTGAGCACGACCTCGCCGAGCTTGAAGAGCAATCGGGATCGCTCACCGCCAAATGGCAGGACGAAAAGAAATCCGTTCAGAGCGTGC
>DASYEA010000787.1:0-4676 GCA_036499265.1 Schlesneria sp.
ATTGGCATATTTATTGATTCTTGGCCGCAAACCCAGTGCTGAAGACAGCGAAGCGGCAACGCGATTCTTAACAGACGTACAGCAAAAGTTTGCCTCGACGAGAGTTCCAGACGACCAGTTAGAATCACAGAGTTGGCAGGCCCTGATCCGTGCGATGTTCCGGCTGAATGAGTTTGTCTACATCGACTGAATAGGAATGTCTTTTCCGTAGTGTGACGATTCAGTCGCACAGAGGATTGAGAGTCATGAATCATCCAATCGGCCGTCGGCATCTACTGCGAAGTCTGGCAGCGGGATCGATGTTAATGCCCGGATTACTGTCGGAATTGCTGGCAGACTCGGCCCCCTTACAGACGGATCCGCTCTCACCGAAGCAGACACACTTTCCAGCCAAAGCGAAACGGGTGATCTTCATCTTTTCGAATGGCGGCGTGTCGCATATGGACAGTTTCGACTTCAAACCGAAGCTGTTCGCCGCGGACGGTAAGACAATGGGGATCGGCGGTGGGCTTTCGAACCAGCAGAAAGTCCTGTTGAAACCGCTGTGGCAGTTTAAACCCGGCGGAAAGTGCGGAACACTGGTCAGCGATTTGTTTCCCCACCTGCGGGAACGCATGGACGATATTTGCCTGATCAAGTCGATGAAGTCCGACGACAATGAACACTATCAGGCAACGTTGGCCATTCACACGGGTTCATTCTTCTTCTCACGGCCGAGCATTGGTTCCTGGGTCAGCTACGGTTTGGGGACGATGAATCAGAACATGCCTTCGTTCATGGTCTTGGCGCAACAGCTTCCCTACGCGGGGACACAAGTTTACGCTAACGACTTCCTGCCTGCGTATCACCAGGGGGTTCGAGTCGTTCCGGGAGCGACTCCGATCGCCGACCTCGACCGCCGGACGCCGCAATCGGAAGTCCAGCAGGCCGAACTTAGCTTTGCTCAAGGGTTGAACCGTCGCCATGCGGCCAGTCGAGGAGACGATCAGGAACTGGCGGCTCGAATTCGGACCTTTGAGACGGCGTTCCACATGCAGACGGAAGCACGCGAAGCCTTCGACGTCTCGAGCGAAACGCGCGAGACGATGGACATGTATGGCCACAAGCCCGATCAGCCGGCGGGCTTTGCCTGGAAGTGTCTGGTCGCACGTCGGCTCGCTGAACGTGGAGTACGATTCATCGAATTGATCGACGGAAGTTCCAGTGACAACTGGGATCAACATGGCAACATGGCTGATCATGCCAGCCACGCGAAGGCGATCGATCAGCCGATTGCGGGCTTGCTGAAGGACCTGAAGCAACGCGGCATGCTCGAAGACACCTTGGTTGTCTGGACCACAGAATTCGGCCGCACGCCTGGCGTCGACGGCGATAAGGGCCGCGGACATCACAGCGCCTGTTTCTCATCATGGATGGCGGGCGGTGGTGTGAAGGGGGGCACCAGCTATGGAAGTACCGACGAACTGGGTGCCACGGTCGCAGAGAATCGCGTCCACGTCCATGATTTCCACGCCACCATCCTGCACCTACTGGGAATCGATCATACCCGGCTGACGTATCGCCACGGCGGCCGTGACTATCGCTTGACGGATGTCGCTGGAAATGTGGTCAAAGACATCATCGCATAACTGTCACGATTCGTCGTTCGGTGGCGCGACCGCGGCGATCTGTGACGTGTAGCGATGCACTTTACCGATCGCTTCGACGACTTGTCGGATCGCGGAATCGTCTTGGACCAACACCGGATGATGAAGTGTGACAATCTCCTGATCCGCGCGAGTTGCTTCTGTCAATTGTCCCACAGCACGGAACCGTCGCGATCCGTGAATCAGATGATTGCTACGGAAGCCCGCGTCCATCGCAATTCCCTCTGCTCGTAGCGCCGAGACAAAGTGCTCTCGCGACAATCCAAAGCGACTTGCCGTGAAATGGAAGCCCAGCTTGTAGTAACTGGGCTGCAACTCCTCGGTCGGAAGCTGCAAAGCCTTGAGTCCCTCAAGACCAGCCAGTTCGGAACAAAGTCGGCGCACGGCATGGCCGCGCCGCTCGTTCATTGCATCCAAGGCTTCCAACTGGGGAATGACAAGAGCGGCTTGAATTTCGGAGAGAGGATAGGCGTCATTTCCTCGTAGAACACAGCGTTTGATTCGTTCGGCAATCACGCTCTGCGACGTGAGAATGGCACCGCCTCGACCGGAGGTGAGTAATTTGCTGCCACCAAAACTGATCACGCCGATATCGCCCCAGGTTCCTGCTCGCTGCCCATACAGCATTGCCCCGGGGTTTTGGCAAGCATCTTCGATGATGGCGATCCCTGCCGGTTCGGCAATTTCACGAACTCGCGGGAGGTCAACAATCCCGCCATGCAGGTGCGAGACCAGAATCGCACGGGTCTTGGGTGTGAGCGCTGCCGTCAATTGAGAAGCATCGAACTGAAATGTCACCGGGTTGAGGTCAATGAGGACCGGTAATGCCTTGAGATGCAGAACATTCTGGAAATTTGCTTTGAAATCGTAGGCGGCCAGGATGACTTCGTCGCCCTCTTGGACGCCAACGCCGCGCAGCGCCAGCTCGATCGCCGCCGTACCGCTACAGCAGACCAGAGTATGCTCGATCGCGTGATAATTGGCGAGTTGGCGACACAGTTCAGGGACAAAACGACCGTGATATCGCCCCCAGTCTCCCGTTTCGACCATCGAACGGAGTACCTCTTTGGTCGTCTCTTCCAGCACTGGCCACTCTGGAGGCCCCGATGGACGAACCGGCGTGCCGCCGAGAATTGCGGGAAGGTCTAATGCGGAAGAACTCATGCGTTAGCGATTCGTAAGTTGATGCCAGGACGCGGGTCAGGTCTACTATGGGGGCAGGCAACTTTCAGTGTCAACCAATCCGATGCGAGTGCTCAACAAACTCGACATGGGCTACAAACGATAGCTGAACACCGACGAGTGAACTTCTGACAGGGTGATTTGATGGCGAAGTCGATTCGATTCGTGATGGTGGGCGGATTTTTAGGAGCCGGCAAGACGACGACGCTCGCTCGATTGGCTCGACATTACATCTCACAGGGATTGCATGTCGCCATCGTCACCAATGACCAGGCGGCTGATCTGGTCGATACGAAATCGCTTCGTTCACAGGGTTTCGACGTCGGCGAAGTGGCAGGGGCGTGCTTTTGCTGCCGCTTCGAAGATCTGATGTCAACGATCGAAGGGTTAGGGACCGACCACGCCCCGGATCTGATTCTGGCCGAACCGGTGGGAAGCTGCACCGATCTCGTGGCCACTGTGATCCAACCGATTCGACAGCTCTATCGGTCTCAGTTTCAGATTGCGCCCTACGGCGTAATCCTCAAGCCGAGCCAGGGCCGCAAGATTTTGAAGAACGAGCCCGGAACCGGATTCTCGCCCAAGGCCGCCTATATCCTGCAGAAGCAATTGGAAGAGGCGGACCTGATTCTGATTAATCGTGTTGATGAACTCGCCCCTGCGGAGTTAACAGAACTGCACTCGCTGCTCGACCAACAGTATCCCAACACGCCGCGGCTGGCAGTGTCAGCAAAAACCGGAATGGGATTCGAAGCCTACTTCGCGTTCCTGGATCAGCTTGGCGAGTTCGGGCACCGTATATTAGAAATCGATTACGACACTTACGCCGAAGGTGAGGCCGAACTGGGGTGGCTCAATAGCAGTGTTCAGATCACTTCGACTCAAGAATTTGTCCTCGATGACCTACTGCTTGAGATTGTTGCAGGATTGAAAGAGCGACTTGTCCAAGACGGGCTGGAAGTGGCTCATCTGAAAGTGATTGGCTTGAGTGCCGCGGCATTCGGCGTGGCAAATCTTGTGACACGCGATTTGGCACCCGAGTTGTCGCTCGCTTCGCACGCGAAAACGCTCGAATTCGATCTGGTCGTGAATGCCCGAGTGGCGTGCGATCCCGAACTGTTGAGCCGGCACGTTGATCACACCGTCCGCGAAGTTTGTGCGACCTATGGAGCAACTCCATCTTTCGGGAATGCGCAGATGTTTCGGCCGGGCCGACCGCAACCGACGCATCGAATGTCAGCAACCCCCTGAGGTTGCTGACATGGAATTGGCCGCGTGAGAAATTGGTTTTGTGGTTGCGTGTTGAAAGTCGCTAAAATCGATCGTCAGTAAAAACAAGCGACGGACCGGAGGTTACTCCTCCGCAAAGGATTTTGACCAATGTATTTGAGAATGGCTCGGCGACTGTTGCTGGAAACGGATAAGCGTTTACTGTGGAAGCTGGCGTATAACTTTGGCTTCAAGGGAATGCTGTCCGTTGAGCGTTTCAAGCGAAAAATGAAACGCGGCGAATTCTTCCCGCCGTTCCTCTACATTTCTGTGATCAATAGCTGCAACCTGCGTTGCCAGGGCTGCTGGGTCGATGTGGCCGCGAAACAACAGATCATCGAAGCAGACGCCATGAACCGGCTGATCAAAGAATCCAAAGAGGCGGGGAACAATTTCTTCGGGATCGTTGGTGGCGAGCCGTTTATGCACCCGCAGTTGCTGGAAATCCTCGCGGCGCATCCCGATTGTTACTTTCAGGTCTTCACTAACGGACATTTCATCACTGACGAAGTCGCCAAAGAACTTCGCCGCATGGGAAATGTCACTCCGCTAATCAGCGTCGAGGGGACCGAGATTATC
>DASYEA010000788.1:0-2740 GCA_036499265.1 Schlesneria sp.
TAAGACGACGGTCGTGGCGATCACGGAGAAGTACGTTCACAAGGAAACAGATTCGCCCGCGATTATCGTCGCCATGGGCTTATTTGACGCCATGAAGAAGAAGGGGTGGCACACAGTCCGGCTAATCGATGCCACCGGCCAGCCGTATGACGACAAGAACGTTGCCAATGACGAATTTGAAAAGGCGGCAGTGAAGGCCCTCGCTGGCGGCAAAGACTATTACGAACAGGTCGTGACTGAGGATGGAAAGCAGCGCTTGCGAGCAGCCACGCCGGTCCCCGTCGTCATGAAGAAATGCACAATGTGTCACGAAAACTACAAGTCCGTCAAAAGCGGTGTGGCCATCGGTGTCTTGACGTACGATGTTCCCGTGAAGTAAACCGTTTCAGCGTGGACACGCCCACAATTGCGTCGACGATCAGTGACTTGATCGCTCGACGCCGGGGCGATGCCAAGCTGGCCTTGAATGCCACAGTCGCATCATCTTCGGAGCAGTCGTGACTCGATCTGCTACGACACAGAAGGGGACTTCATGGCCATCAAACTCAAACGCGCCTACGAACCGCCAGAGACGGCAGATGGCTTTCGAATCCTGGTGGACCGACTTTGGCCTCGCGGTGTCTCGAAAGATGCCGCCGGGATTGACCTCTGGCTGAAAGAGATTGCACCGACCACTCCCCTGCGGAAGTGGTTTGACCATGACCCGGCAAAATGGGCATCGTTTCGAACACGCTATTTTCGAGAGCTTGACGAGCGAGCTGACCTGATCGCCGACCTTCGGGATCGTCTTCGACACGGCAATGTCACACTGGTCTACGCCGCGAAAGACGAACAGCACAACCACGCATTGGCCCTCAAAGACTATCTCAACGAGCATGCAAATTAGCATTTGCCACGCTGAAGTGCCGAATCGACAATGCGCGACTCCGCTCATGTGAGAGTGGGAGTGGGTCCCGCGATCAGTTCGTCAATGATCAGAGCACATCTAACGGCAGGCACCACTACACGCTGGTTCGCGTGACGATTTGCTTGTCGATCGGCGTCGCTTGCCAACGAGCCTGAAAACTCAGTGCCGCCGCACTTAGTCGTTGGGGTAGGCTTGTTTCAATTAAGGTGGGAATGCCATTGATCCGAGTGAGGCAAATCTGGTTCCCCTTCCCGTCAGTCGCCTTGGCGACGACAGGATGATCTTGATCGATCTGATCGGCGGGAAGGATTTGCAAAGCCGCATCCCACATGGCATTGTTGCCGATCTGGGATAGAGCCACTTCCAGAATCTGAATGCCGTCAAACGGTGTCATGTCTCTGCTCTGTCTGTGATTGGATATGCCACATTCGATTAGAAGCGAAGCGCCCCGTCGCGTTCAGGTTGATAGAGGACTTCTTCGACTTTCAACTCACGCCACCCCTGCGGAACGCGCCAGCGAAACTCGTCGCCCGCTCGATATCCCAGGATCGCCGTGCCAATCGGTGCCAACACCGAGAGTTTGTTGTTGGCGATATCGGCGCGCTCGGGATACACCAGTGTATAGGTTTCGACCTCATTAGTACTCAAGTCACGCAGCGCCACCGTGGAATTCATCGTCACGACATCATCCGGCACGGCGTCCTGCGGCACGATCTGCGCTTTACCGAGTTCCGCCTTCAACTCGTCCAGACGATCAGACCCGCTAATCAACCGAATCACGCTCGAAGCGAGCAGGGCTTCCAGTCGCTGATGGTCTTCTGCAGTGATGATGATCTGCCTGCTGGTCATGATTGCAGCTTTTGATTGTCGTGAAGCCATTCATTCCGATGACTTAAAGTTGTGCCCAGCTCAGTGACAATGCAATTGGCGAGCCATCAACGGAAAGAACATCTGAGTTTGATCGGTGCGGCGCTTCAACTCGAGGAATGCCAATGCATTCTTGTGGTCGAGACCGAAGTGAACACACGAGACCAGCTGTCACTAGGTATTGACAGTATCGCAAATAGTAGACATTCCGCGGCGACTATCGGCGATAGTCGGCCGCCAGGATCGCGTGTTTCTTCAGCAGTTTGTGCAGCCCTTGCCGAGACAGATCGGCCTGATTCGCCGATCGAACGACATTCCCCGCATTTTCTCGCAGCAGCGCGATCAAATAGTCGCGCTCGGCAATCTCCAGGGCCGCCGCGTGGGATCCCGATTGAGCGTCAGAGCCCTCAGTAACCGTCGAGACATCGAGCGAAGCACGTTGGATTGCGGCTGGCAGATCGGACACAGCAATCGCCTCCGTACGCGTCATCGCCAATCCATGCTCGACGGCATTGCGGAGTTCGCGAATATTGCCGGGCCATGCATATCGCTTGAAAAGTTCAATGGTCGGATCGGCAAATCCCATCACGCGATTGTTCGGCATCCGCAACTGCTCAAGGAAATGATTTGCCAGCAGCACTACGTCATCGCCGCGCTGACGCAGCGCGGGCAACTCGATATGAATCACCGCGAGCCGATAAAACAGGTCACGCCGAAACCGCCCCGCATCGATTTCCAGTTCGAGGTCGCGATTCGTCGCACAAATAAATCGAACATCGATTTGCTGCGGCACAGATTTTCCCAGTGGAATAAATGTCTGTTCTTGAATCACACGCAGCAGCTTCGCTTGCAGCGGCGCGGGGAGTTCTCCAATCTCGTCGATGAAAGCTGTCCCGCCGTCGGCCTGGCTCAGCAATCCCACTTGGTCCTTGACCGCGCCGGTAAAAGACCCTTTGACATGCCCAA
>DASYEA010000789.1:0-6983 GCA_036499265.1 Schlesneria sp.
TCTTTGAGGAAGTCTTTGTTGAACTGTTGAGCATTCACATACACGCCCCAGCTCTCGCCGTTGATCGCCACTTTGACGAAGTTGGCTTTGGGGGCAGGGATGTGCTGACGAGCCGCTTGCAGGTACAGCACGCTATGCAAGAACGTAGGGTCTTCGTGAGCATTCAGCAGGTTGAGCGTCCTGTATCCATAGAGATCCTGTTTCTTGTCGACAAAGTCGAATGTCAGGTTGAGTGATCGCTTGGAACCCGCACCGACACCGCCGAACGAGGACATGCCCCGGAAGTGAACTCCGACATTCGGGTACTTCTTCCCGTCCACTGTGACTGTGGCAGGGATCTCGACATCGGTGTTGTTGAACTCGGCCATCTCCGTTTCCCAGTCTTCGTCTTCGAATTCCAGGAACAGCGTCCGCAGCACGGTCGGTTCGTACAGGTTGCCATCGGCGATCGGTACGACATCGCCGGGGGTCAGTCGCGGGCCGGGCTTCGGTGGTTCACCACCACGACCAAATCCGCCTGGTCCTCCTCCCCCTGGCCCACCACCGCGAGGACCGCCTCCGCCAGGGCCACCCGGACCACCAAAGCCGGGTCCGCCCCCTCCGGGGCCACCACCACCGGGTCCGCCAAAGCCTCGACCACCGCCACCGTTGGCTCGGTCTTTTTTCATGAACTCGCGAGCGGCTTCACGCTCTTCGCGATTCAGTCGGCCATCATCATTCTTATCGAACTGAGCAACCAGCTTTCGTTCCTGGCCCATCATGCCACCAGGGCCGCCCGGTCCGCGAGCGCCTCCGCCAGGCCCGCCAAACCCAGGACCGCCGGGGCCAGGTCCAAAGCCACCAAAGCCACCGGGTCCACCCTCGGGAAAGGTGAACGCGGTTCCTTTGAGGTCAGCCCATTGAGTTTGCTGATCGGCTGACAACACCGCCACGCTATCGGCTTCTGCTTGTTTGCGGACGTCCGGTGGGGCGAATGGGAAAACGGGCGGCTGATCGCGCAGTTCCTGCAGTTGATTCTCCGTCAGCTTCAAGGTCTTCGCGATGTCGTCTCGCTGGAGTGCCTGCACCCCTTCGCGCTGCAACTTCAACTGATTCAGCCGGGCCAATTGCTTGGCATCGATGATCTTGGCGAGTTGCTCGTCGGCCTGCCTGGTCGTTTCATCCATCTTGGCTCGAACATCGGACATTCGCTTGTCGCGCTCTTCGTTGCTGAGCGACTGGAGTTCCTGAAAGTTGATGCTTGAAAAGGCGTCGCGCATCTGCTGCTGGGTCGACTCGACCCACTCGCCCACTTCCTTTTGCTTCGCGCCATCGAGTCCGATTTCCTTTTGGACTTCGGGCATTCCTAACAGCATGGCATTGTTGACGCCGGGGCCGAACCCACCGCGTCCTCCCGGGCCACCGGGACCAGGGCCGCGTCGCTCTTGCGAAAACGCCACGAGAACCAGGACCAGACAGAGCAAGCTGCCGACTGCGATTCCCTGCCGAACCATCTGAATTGCCTTTGACTGGCGACTGGAAGGAGCTTGAACGAGCGCCCGGACGGGCCGAAGTTCTCTGGCGACAGCCACTTCGGCTGAAGCCCACCTGAAGACAAGCTTCAGGTCGTGAAGGTGTAGTCACGTCGCTGGGAACAGTACCGCCGCAAAATCACTTCCGATTTTCATACTTTTTTCAAATACCGTTCGCGCAGAAGTGATAGTAGACGTCCGCCGCTTGCCTTAATTGATCAATCGAAATCCATTCGTCCTTGGTGTGCGCCTGGGCGATATTGCCGGGCCCGAACACGACCGCGGGAACGCCGACACGCGCGATCCGAGACGCATGCGTTCCAAACGGCACGCCGATCGTCTGACGGGGACCGACCACTTGACCGATTGATCTTTGCAGTTGCTTCGCCAGTGCACCGTTCAGGTCGTCACCTAAAGGGGGGCTGGTGCAGTACGGTTCGTCATGGATCAGATCGAAGTCGAGGCGTTGTTTCAGGTAGTCGGCAACCTCAGTCTGCACTGCGAGATTCTCTTCGCCGGGAATGACTCGTCGATCGATGTCGATCGCGCAGCCATCGGGAACAACGTTGACGCTGCTGCCGCCCGCAATCAGCCCCACACTGAGCGTCGCGGGACCACATAGCGGATGAGCGAGACGGGATGTTGGCACCCACGCGGCGTATTCTTCCAGCAGCTTCAGCACTCGCCCCATCCGATAGATCGCGTTGACTCCCTCGTTGGGTCGCGAACTATGACACGCTCGCCCGGTCGTATGCAGCTTCCAGCGCGTCGCCCCGCGGTGCGCGACGACGACATCGAGTTCGGTGGGCTCGGCGACGATGGCGACATCAGGTTTGCTTGGGCTGAGCAAATATCGAGATTCACTTCTCCCCCAGGAATTGACCAGATCGTTGATGCCAATGCTCGTTGATTCTTCGTCGCAACTGCACGACAGCAGTACGTTCGGCATGCCGGCAGGTCGATCGTGAGCCAACCGTGTGAACGCCGCCAGCATCGCGGCCATTCCCCCTTTCACGTCGCACGAACCGCGGCCATAGACTCGCCCGTCAACTTCGGTTGGTTCGAAGGGAGGGATCGTCATGCCATCGACGGGAACGGTGTCCTGATGAGCGTCCAGCATGATGGTTCTGGTGGCACCGGGCGATGTCAGCAGGGCGAGGATGTTCGATCGACCAGGGACGATTTCGACCACTTCGTATGGCACCTGCAACGTCTGCAGATACTTCACCAGGTAAGCGCTAAGTCGGCCTTCGAAGAACTCGGGCCCCGAAACTTCGCGTCCCATCGGGTTGATGCTGGGAATGGAAATCAGATCTTTGAGCAGGGGCAGGGGATCAGTCATCACGACCTCAGACAGAACTCGGCAACATCACACGGGAAGTTTGACCTAATTGCGATGCAGAAACCATTGATCCAGTAACACGCGCCGAGTGAACCAGCGAGAACTCATCAGGCGATGGGCGGCGAATTGACGGAAGACCTGCGGAATCAGCTTGGAAAGTGGCGATGTCGTGGTGCCGTCTCGAAAATGATGCCGCATCTTGGCGAGGTAGACGCTGTTCAGCTTCTCTCGATTGGCCGATGTTTCCAGGATGCTCTCCGCGCAGAGCAAACCGGATTCGATTGCCGGCCGGATCCCCTCGCCACTCTGTCGATGAGCCAGGCCAATCGCATCACCGATCAGGACCACGCCCGGTTCAACAGAGGGCCGTGGTAATTCCGTTCGCAGGCGATACGCGTGCCCCTGAAACTTCCCAGGAAGTGCGAAGGTGATCTTGCCGCGAGCTTTTAAGAATTCGACGAATTTCGCCACATGCGTCGACAGGTGTTCTTCGGCTTCGCGACCCAGGCCGACGTTCAGATAGTTGCCCTTTCGAAAAACCCAGGCATAGCCTTTCAGATCGGGGCAGAAGAACAATTCGGGCCGGTCGGCGTGAATCGAGCATTCTGCTTGCTGTTCGGCCGACATCTCGAATTCGACTTCCTGAGCAACGACGACAGGAAGTTCGGGCTCTTTGGCCGTTGATGCAGTCGCATCGGTTTTGCGAAGCGATTCCAAGTGGCGCGCGATTGGACAGAAGTGGCCTCCGGCACCGATGACAACGGGGGCTCGATATTCGTCGTTGACGATCCAGTACGATCCGTCCAGCTTCAGCGAGCGGAACGAATGTCCCAACTTGAGCCGGGCCCCGGATCGCTTCAGCAGGTAGTCGTCAAATTCGCAGCGGCGAATCCCGTAGCTGACTGTCTGGGCGTAGTCCGTCTCGATTTCGGGACCGCCGATGAAACCGGTGAGGAACCGGGTGATTGGTTGCATCACGTGATTCGATTTGAAGTCCTCGACATCGATGTGCAACTCGTCCACGATCGGGGGAGTGATCCAGCCAGCACAAATTTTGTGTCGCGGGAACTGAGCCTTGTCGAGCACCAGGACGTCGACCCCAGCCTGACGCAGTTTCCACGCACACGATGACCCGGCTGGTCCGCCACCAACGATCAAGACATCTGCGTTGTGCATCGTGGCATCCCTATCTAAGTCGACCCGCTCAATCTGCTCGTTCTGGATTTTAGGTTGGGTGCCACTGGTGGCGGCTCTGGGCCACCAGTGTCTTCGCGTCGCTGCAATCGCTTTGAACGCGTGACGAGCATGTGCAACATTCAGCATCACCACGCATCGTTTACTCGTCGAAACCTCGTTAAGACACTGGCGACGCAAAGCCGTCGCCAGTGGCACCCGAAATTATTATTCTCGCATGCAGAATCACGCACATCATTCAGGAAACAGCCTGGCCACGAAGGGGTGGCGAGTACCAGTCGTCTCGAGTCCACGGCAAGGTGTTGTTTTCAGCTCGCGCGAAAACGACCTGGAACAGTTGCAGGTCGCCGCTGTCGAATGTGGCCGAAGAGGCCGCCAGGTACAGTCGCCACATCCTGACGAATCGTTCGTCGAACATCTGGCCGACTTGATCTGCCACCTTTTCGAAGTTGCTCAGCCAGTCGGCGCAGGTGCGTGCATAGTGCAGTCGCAGATTCTCGACATCCAGAACCGAGAGCCCTGAACTCTCGAAGATGTCCATCATCTCTCGCAGGCTTGGCGGATGAGCACCGGGAAAGATGTATTTGTCGGTCCAGGGATCGAGGTCTCGTTTCACATTGCGGCCAATGCTGTGAATGAGGCCTCGTCCAGCCGGTGTGAGTACGCGGGTGATCAGTTGTCCCATCCCGCGAAAGTTTTCAGGGCCGACATGTTCCAGCATGCCGACGGAGACGAAGGCGTCGAACTGGCCGGTCAGATTGCGATAGTCATCCTGCACGAACTCGATCTTGTCACTTAGTCCTTCGCTGCGTGTCCGATCTCTCGCGTACTGGACCTGTTCTGTCGACAGGTTGTAGGCCTTGACCGAGACGCCGTAGTGGCGAGCCATATGCATTGCCAAAGCCCCCCAACCGCAGCCTGCTTCGGCCACGCGTTCGCCAGGCTTCAGCCGCAACTTGCGACAGACATAGTCGAGCTTGGCAGTCTGCGCTTCGGCGAGTGTTGTTTCAGCAGCGGGATAGTAGGCGCACGTATAGACCAGTTGCTCGTCGAGCCACAATTTGTAGAACTCGTTGCCCAGGTCGTAGTGGTGGTGCACGCTGGATTTCGATTTGGCGAACGAATGCGATCGACTCGTAAATCGCTTGCCGCGAGTCCTTGATCGTTGTTGGCGTGCTCGGACGAGTCCTCGATTGATCTCCAGCAACAGCGGCAGAACTTCACCATGGATCAGCAGAGTTCCGTCGCTGTAGCTTTCTCCGAAGGCCAGATGGGGATTCCAGAACAGTCGACGTAGGACATCGGGTTGCTGGATCACGATTTGCCCGACGCCGGAATGCGTCTCGCCCACAGTCGTACCGTCCCACAGGACAATGGCCAGACGCGGACGGCCGACGCGATCGTACACCCATTCGATCAGCTTGCGTTCCACGGGCCAGGCTTTACGGATCTGACCATTTCGAACGGGTTGCGGATGCGACTTTTCGCCGTGGACAGAGGCCGGAGAATCGGTGTGATGACCGCTGCGACCAGATTCGGTCGACGTGGAAGAGGCAGATGCTGCGGTGGTATCCAACCCTTCCTGCATGGTGTCACCTCATGAGCTAGAGAATTAGGAATGATGGGACTGACGATTCTGTCATGTTTTATCGCATCCATCGAGTCAAACCGGCCATCTGATCGTGATTCGTGCATTTACCGGATGACATCAGTGTGGGGCTCCGATCGCCACGATTTGGGCTTCAGATGATTCGCGTTACCTTACGATTTGGCAGTATTTGTCAGTCCATGGCAGGGTTTCAGGGGGTCTCATTTTCTGTCAGTGTGAAGCGGCTCGCCCGGCTGAGCCAGTGTATTTGCGGCAACTTCATTGCTCACTCCCGGTTATGAAAAAAGGCCACACATACGGACCAGCTGGAAGCGGTCCACAGGTGTGGCCGTTGATTACGGTCCACTGAAAGTCGTGTTCATCACCATCCGTTATGCCATATTCCGCGAGCGCGGGTCTAGAGGGGTTCTGGTGGAATTTGCCAAATCAATCGCAGATTTTCGCGAGGCCTGAGGCTGACGCATTTGCATCACGTGAGGTGCTGTCTCGTCCATTAAGAGGAAGGCCAATGGCCACACGGATTTACCGACGAGGAAGCGAGGCTGGAGGGCCGACATCGAGTTTGCGTCGGACCAATTTGTCGAGCACGGTCGGTTGAGAACGGAAGAGGGAGGCGACTGCTCGACCTCGTCGGAGGCAGGTCGCGGTGTGGCGTTCGGGTCACTGACAGATTTTGACACTGGAGGACAACTTGTGACAAAGTTGGCACGAAAAGGGCTGATTTGCGCCGGAAAAGGCCGATTTTCCGCATTTTTGTGACAGATGAGCATTAGGGACGAAGTACGGTACTCACGCGTAGCCGCAAAGGCGCAAAGAGGGGTGGAGGCGAGGGGGTGAAGTGACACGCGGGCCGAGGCAGCGCGGCTGACCAATTGGTCGCAGCGTCATGCGAAGTTTCTGGAGATTTCAAAGCCGACAGGGTGTATTACGAATTGGAGTGAGACCGGATTCTGTCCGAGTTAATTGACTAGTACTGCCATTTCCATATTGGATACTGACTCGTCGTTGATCGCTGGCAGATTGCCTTGGCCGTTGGGCATTACGGGGGAACGCAATATGGACTGGAACGAAGACACGGATCATTACCACACAATGACCTTCCCGAACGATTGCCAGCTTTCCTCGTTGGCTGAAGACTGGCAGCGCGAACTTGCGGCCCTCTGGCGGCTTGAAGCCGATGTCACGAATGGCGCGTATCTCCAGTTCTTAGTGAACTGGGGACGAGAGTCGTATGAGTACGCATCTAACGGACTGAAACGTATGGGCGCAACAACGATGGCCAGCATTGTGGATGAGTGCCAGGCCCTTATTGACGAGCACTACAATT
>DASYEA010000790.1:0-3941 GCA_036499265.1 Schlesneria sp.
AACGACCCGACAAAAGCTTCCACTTTTTCGGCGTTCAGCTCAGGAATTGATGGAGAATTGACTGGGATGGTCCGCGCCGAAATAGCGACTGCATCATCTGATCACGAGCGATGCGCCGCTACAGTGGCCGCTTCGGACAACCCGGTGTCCGAAGCGACTTGACCATGACGCGGAACGCCGGAGTTCTTCGCGCAAAGAAAACGATGTCTCGTTTCCACTTTAACACAGATTTAGAAGTCGCCGATGACTTCAGCCCCTTGCATCGTGCTGAGAAATCGCCAGGTGTTGATGTCGATATTGTTCGACACAAAACGCACGGCACCGTCGCACATCAAAGTGTGAACGCCTCCCGTATGCTTGCTGCGTGCGACGTAAAACACCCCGTTTGTTGCTGGGCTGTTCCCCACTGATCCTCCCGCAACGCAAGGAAGACTGGCTGTTGTCGTGCAGAATCCGTTCATCATATCGGGCGCGGAAGAATTCGGAGTGTACGCTGTAGTGACCCCCGAACCAGGGCCCCACCAGGTCAAGCCCCGTAAATCCTGGAACACGGGGCCTTGTCGAACTTCCATCATCATCAGTGTGTTGCTGGTTCCGTCGGAGACATCACGAATCCGATAACAGACAGCCGGATTTGATGTGCTGTCATCGAAGTAGAATGGTGCCGGTGAAAACGTAGCACCATTCAGTGTCGGTTGCCGTGTGATCGTCGTGTTTCCATAGTTCGGCGCGTAATTGTATTGTGGAATGCCGTTATACCACTGCCCTGGCGTATCACTGGGGCATGTGTGGACTGTTTGTCGAACTCGACAGACATTCGTCTGATTCGGTTCTGAGTTGTATCCAATGCTCTCATTCCAGGCATTGAACAGTGGGGCTTGATCGATATAGGGAAGCACTCCCTTTACCAATCCCCGTCCCGTGGTATCGCCCGAATATCCGATCGGAAGAGTTCCAAGGGAATCGTGGTAGTTGTGGATGGCGAGACCCAGTTGCTTCAAATTGTTCTTGCACTGCGATCGTCGCGCTGCTTCGCGCGCCTGTTGAACGGCCGGGAGGAGGAGTGCGATGAGCACGGCGATGATTGCAATCACCACCAGCAACTCGATCAGCGTGAATCCTCGACGTAACTGTTTGAGCATTTTTCGCTTTCTCGGGACATGAAAATCAGAAATACAAATAAGAGTCGACACTTGTACCGAGCTCTTCAATTCAAACTTCAACGTTGTTCTCTTGCCTTCTGCCGACTTCACTCGCAATACCGTAGCCCCGGCGAAAGAAACCATTCTCCATGATAGGCGTCATATCGGGTTTTGTCGCAACACCGCTTGCGAACTAAAGGAATCGCAAGGTATTGTGGCAGCGGAAGATGAATATTAGCTGAAGTCGCCTGGATGTCGTGTTTTGTCCCAGTGCTGGCTTAGCGTCAGGCGCAGCTTGGTCAGAAACCGCCGTGGAGGTCCAACCGCCGTGCGCGCCGGTCAATCGCTAGCAGTCGAAGTACTGGCGAATCAACTGAAGTCGCGGCGATGGGGGTGTTACTTGCTGAGGCTAAGCCGGCGTCGATCTCGCTGCACTGCGTCAACCTGTGACGCAGCCGCTGCGGATCTTGTTCCTTGACGATGACGGGTGAAAATCGTCTTCGGACTGGGGGGGTGTCGCCTTTGCGAGAATAAATGCCAAGGACTCCGCCAGCATTGGCAGTGCGCCCAAGGGATCGTCGCAGGTCAGCCTGACATCCTTCTTCCTTCTGTTCAGTCCGTCAGCTTGAAGTCGTGCTCGCCACCACCTTTTTTCACTTCAACAGACAGTTCCGTTTTCTCATTATATTTCTCTGGAATGTAGGCTTCTTTCACGGGGACGAATCCACCTTTGTAATCCGATTCGGTTTTTCCAGGGACCTCGCGAGCCGCAGTGATACTGACTTGTTGTTTGCCACCCTTGGCTTGCAAAGAATATTTGCCATCCTTAATCGGTCCCGCTTCAGGTCCCTTGCCCCCTTCGACGGGAGTGAAAGTGATGAGGCCATCGTTCACATTCTCGCCATTGAACGTCACGGTCCCCGAAACTTTGTACTTCGCAGGACCTTCCTCGGCGGAACCACATCCAGACATGGCCAGTGCCAGGATTGCCAAGCTACCGAGAACATAATTTCGCCGTGAATGCAGCATGGTGATTGCCCGTAGAGATAACTAGCATCAGGAATGGTCGCCAGTTGGACTGGCGCAGCCAATGAATCTATGAATTTGTGGATTCCGCCGCAAGCAACGGAAGTCGGCGATTCTTGAGTCGAATGGGGTCGCAACTGCCTTTGGGAATTGGAACCCCAATCCACTGTCGCTAAATGAGTTAAGATCGGCCGGTGCAATTGAAATTGCACTGAATCTCTGACAAGACACAAATCTTGGCATTTCTGACGGCTTATCCGTATTTTTGCGTAGAAGTCAGCGTGCCTAGGTGTTATCGTTGTTGGGTTAAGACGAAATACTCTAACTGCATTTCCTTTGGGACGCGTTCAGCGTCGAGATTGTTTCACCGTCAGTAGTTCCAATAAATCGTATTCTCAGAGCAGACTTGTCCAGCCGGGAGCGAATTTTCACGCGGCTTGGAATCGTTTATTCTTTTTTTAGGAGGTTGTTAATGCCAAGAACTTTACGGCGCGGTTTTACATTGATCGAGCTACTGGTGGTGATTGCGATCATTGCTGTGTTGATCGCTTTGTTGTTGCCCGCAGTTCAGCAGGCCCGTGAATCGGCCCGCCGGACTCAATGCAAAAACAACATGAAGCAACTGGGGCTGGCCCTTCACAATTATCACGATATCAGCTTGACGTTCCCGATGGGGGCAGTCGATGGCTACAACTGCACTCCCTCCCGAATGTCGTACGCACCGCCGCTATTCCCTCAGATGGATCAGGCACCGCTCTTCACCGCCATGCAGGCGTGGCTGGCAACGGCAGGTAACACCTCGCTCTACGCTTGGGCACCTTCTGCCACAGGCGCGAACCGGGATTCGAAGATCCCGGGCCTGATGTGTCCTTCGGATCCGTCTGCAGGGACAATTCAATCCACAGGTCTGAATGAAGGCGTTCGCGCTAACTATTTGGCCGTCACAGGTGGAACGGACTGCGCCACGGTCCCGGTGACAGGCGCCTTCGGTCCGTTGTCGTCGACTCGAATGCGAGATTTTGTCGACGGAACATCGAATACGATTGTGATTGGCGAAATGATTGTTCCCGCAGGGCCTGGCGACAAACGGGGTGGAATCTTCAACGGCTGCCGGTCTAACTCGTTTATCTCGACACGGTATCCACCCAATACGACCGTGCCAGATAACGTGCAGGCGGGGCTTTGCATCAACAACGTATTCACGCCATGTATCGACCAAGTTGGCAATAACGCCAATGCTTCGTCGCGCAGCATGCATACAGGTGGCGCCCATCAGTTGCTTGGCGATGGTTCCGTACGGTTTGTTTCCAATAATGTTGACACCCTGACGTTCAACAAACTCGGCACCCGCGCTGGTAACGAAGTTGTTGGAGATTTCTAAACCGTTCGATCACTGTCGATCAAAGCTGAAATTCACACGCTGGACTGCGTTGACTCTTGAGTCACGCAGTCCAGTTTGCATTTATAGACCGAATGAAGAACTGCACAACGTCGGCTCACCAACGCGCCATGAGACAAAGGAGTCTCGCGCTTAGAGAACTCTCTACAATCCAAGGCCTATTGCGACGAACCTTGTTGTAGAGGGGATATGAACTGACACTGCTGGCCGATCAAAGCCCCGCCACCCCGCAAGCCGAAACTCAAGCGAGGTCAACTATCGCCGCCACGATGAACTGACAGACAGATCTATCTGTCTTTTTTTCCTCAGAACATGCGCCACTCGTTTGGAGCCGATGTGCTGTTTGGTAGTTCTCCGGCAATGTCCTGAGTAGG
>DASYEA010000791.1:0-3900 GCA_036499265.1 Schlesneria sp.
GAGTGCCGCGCACGCGACCGACGAGTCGAACAATTGACGTGCAATCCGATAGATCAACAGTCCAACGGCGACGCCAATCAACCCGTTCATGGCTCGCGCCCACAGCAACATCCGGTCCGCGTCATTCCCCGATTGGTAGAAAAACTTGCGTCCGACTCTGGCCACGTACGAATTCCGCCAGTCGGTATCATCTTGCAGGTCGGGTAGCGAATAACCCAAAAGCCAGACTGGCAGAGCACACCAACGCTGTGGGAGGTTGCCATTTTCGGCATGCAATCGATAGTCGTTCTTCGACCAGTATGTGTATCCACCCGTGACATGAAAGAGTTCGTCGAACGTCGCAGATTTATCAGACAAGTTGATCACCGCCTGCAGCCAATAGCAAATCAGCAACAGCGGCACCGCGATATAGCGCCAGGTGAATCTTGGAATCAGGGCTTTGACAGTCACATTCGCCTCGCCTGTCGCCGAGTTCCACGCTTGAATGGCATAACGTTGTCGACGCACAGTGGTACGGCGGGGGATGATAGGTGCTTCCGATGGAACGAGCAACACTTTCTGAGCACCCGCGCGTGCGTCGGATTGAGTTCCATCAAAGTGATGCGGCGCTCGTTCTGTTCACGGCACTATTAAATTGGTGAACAACTCGGGCTTGCGACCGTGGTGATCAACCATCGATTGCGCTGTTTCGCGTGCCAGATCAAAACGATTGGCCTGCAGATATCGACTGACAATCTGACGGCACGCTCGATTCACAAAATCGTCAGCCAAGCGATTTCGCTGGTTCAGCGTTAATCCGGATGCGGTCCATTGAACGGCCGGCGGATCCGGGGCTTGCTGTGAGAAAAATTCGTCTAGAAAAGTCCAAGCGTAGGGATTCATCTCCCCCAATAGCATGGCAGACAGGAAATCGAGGACTGCTTCATCACGATGCTGCGCCGAAGCGTTAACATAGCCAGCGATCAAGAACGCCGAACCACTGTTCGGGGCAAGGCGGATCTGATAGTCCGCCGCCTGCTGCGCTGCCGGGAAGTTCTCCAAGCCGACCTGAACCACCGCCAGGATACTATAGATTTCGGGTTGTCCAACGTCGTAAATCAGAGTCGGATCGTGTTCTCGCGCCAGCCGCAGCTCTCGCGAAGCCTGATTCAAAGCGAGATCGATTTCGGCAGCTCGCTCCAAGTGGACCAAGCTCTTGCGAAACCAGACCAATTGTGTGGCACGATCCTCGCCCACGCTGTCAATCAATTCCGCACGCCGACCGCAATAGCGTCCCAAGTCGAGCCACACACCGCTCGGCATGTGGACCACAGGGAGTGGATGCGCAGCTAGAATTGCCGCGGCTCGTTCGCAACGTTCGATGGCTCGCTCCAGACCTGCGGCATCAGGTGTCATTCGAGCAATTGCTGTCGCCTGACCTTTGTAGACTTTGAAACTGTTCGGGCAAACTTCCGCAGCACTCGTCCAGATTCGGCTCTCGTTCTGCCAGTCCTGATTTCTTAGGGTTGTTCTCCATCCAAGTGCCCCAACCGCCGCCATCGCCAAACACCAGCCGATTCCCAGAACGAATCGATCACTTGAGGGCCAGGCATTAGGTAGCCGATGTGATATCCACAACACGAAGCTAGCCGCCGCACCAAGCCCCCCGATCAACGGCAGATAGACAAGCCGCTCCCCCATGATTGAACCAATCACGACCACCAGGTTTGAAACTGGCAAGAAGGCAATTCCTGCTAGTCCCAGAAAGAAGATCGCAGTCCGTTGCGTCTTCCAGCAGACGACAGACCAGATCAAGACACTGGCCAGCAGGACCAACATCAGCCAAGCGGTCAGATCACCACCCACCATGGTCCAACCGAATAGCGGAATCTGCGGATGCGAATAGTCGCACGAGAGTCGGTTCGGCCAGACGATGAGCCGCAAATAATCACCGGCCACCCGCAGCGCCGTCATTCGACCAGTCCAGAAGTCGGCCAGGACGATCGGATTGTCAGACGCATAATTCCCGATCGTCGGTGAAGTCAGCCACATTCGATGGCGAATCACCAGCAACAACGCCGCCGCGGGCAGTACGCAGGCATAGTGGATCCATACTCCCGCGCGTAGCCGCCTCATTAAATTTTGCGCAATTGAACATCCTTCGGCACGTTCGAAGAACACGAAATCGTAAAGCAGCATCAAACCCGCCAGGACAATCCCGCTTTCTTTCGAAAAGACCGCGCCCATGCTCGCGACAAACAGCAAGCAAGCGCCAAAAACACTTGGATTTTTGATCGCAACGCCTTGCCGGGAGTAGTAATTCAACGCGATCAGCAGAAACAGCGTCACCAGCAAATCAGCGCGGCCAACAATATTGGTGACCGCCTCGGTGGTGATGGGATGGACCGCAAACAGCATCGCGACCACCAGAGCGATCGAGCGACATCGCAGGATGCGACAAATCAGCCCATACACCAGGCAGCAATTCAACCAGTGCAGAACCAGATTCGCCGCGTGATAACCGCTTGGTCGCAGTTCATTGCCTAGAACGCTGTAGTTGAACAGATACGAAAGCGTCGTTAGCGGACGATAGAGATCACTTTCCCAGGTGGGCCACCAGTAGTTTTGGCTCAGAATCAGGCCGACGTTACTCGTCGTGCAAGCACGAATACGGGGATCCGCTCCGACGATCGTGCTGCTATCAAGAACAAGCTCGCCCGCCAAAGAGTTGGCAAAAACGAGGCCCACAAGGATCGCAAGCAGAATCCAGGTGCCGATGTCGGCAAGCGTGGGCGTGAATGAATTTTCGCGACAAACTGCGGGATCGACCTCCATCAAGATAGTTGTACAGAGGCTCGTTTCCGAACTCAATTGTGTCGATCGTGAAGGTTGTCATGATGCACTGCTGCCGCGGGAAATGTGGTAGTTGTATTCTTCGATCAAAGATCGAGCGAACGCAAGATGCAGAACGCTCGTAAGGCAATCGCTATTCACGCAGATTTCGGTTCGAACCTCGCACCTTATGCGCGTGCTCACTTGGTATCATGAGACGATGAAAGCAGTCTTCCACAACTGGCACCGCAAGGCGGGAGTAGTCACGCTGCTGATCACATTGGCGGTGACGGGGTTGTGGTGGCGGAGTTGGACAACCGCCGATTATTTTCGATTTAGGATTGGCGATCGCCAGCATCGCCTCTCTTCCACAAAGGAATATGGTCTCGCCTGGGAATCTTGGAATTCCGCAAAACCTTGGAGCAACGAATTTGTCGTTGATCGCAGTCGCGACGATTCAGTTGTCCACTACCGCCATATTGTTCATGAAGTTCCACTTGTGAAAGAATCGCCGCATCTACTGGTCGTATTGCCTCTGCTTACCATCTCTGCCTGCCTGCTTCTCTGGAAGCCACGGGACGGGACGTGATCCGGGTTTAGCATGGTTTAGCATGGTTTAGCATGGGGGCGGGTCTATTGTGACGACCACTACTTGTTTCCCTTTTTGCTCATGCGACCCTCATCTCCGTGATTCAGCGTCTCCGAGCGATACCAACTCTCGGATTGATCTGAATCCAGACATAGCGGCTTCACTATTTGTTGAGGAGATCCACTGTCATGAGACATTTCGCGACAAGGCAAAAAACCTCGAACGAATTGCTCAAAAACATGAAATAGGGGGTTGATCGAGTCACCTGATTCATGGCACAAGAGAATCACAATTTAGGCGTCAGACAGCCTCTTCATTTGAAGCTTGGCCAACGCAAGACAACCTGAGTTCCGAGCCCGCCAAGCGGGAAGCTCTTTGACAATTGAATGCGGATCGGCAACCACTACACTCTCAGTAGAATGGGAGGTTGTGTCACGCGGCCGGGAGGTTGTGTCACGCGGCCGGGAGGTTGTGTCACGCGGCCGGGAGGTTGTGTCACG
>DASYEA010000792.1:0-4297 GCA_036499265.1 Schlesneria sp.
GCGGCGTTTGAATTGATTGATCAATTTCAGACGCCGGAAGAAGCCGAAACTGGCGTGCTGGAATTGCTGCGGAAGAAGGCCAAGATCATGGGGTTTGGCCATCGCGTCTACCGCACCTCGGATCCCCGTTCGGATGTGATCCAGAAGTATGCGGCCGAGTTGGCGGCTGAGGTCAAAGACACACGCTTGTATCCGGTCTCCGAACGAATAGAAGCGGTGATGCGTCGCGAGAAGAAACTGTTTCCCAACCTGGATTTCTACAGTGCGAGCGCCTACCACTTCCTAGGAATTCCGACGCTGTTTTTCACGCCGTTGTTTGTCTTCTCGCGAATTTCCGGTTGGGCGGCGCATGTGATCGAACAGCGAAGCGACAACCGACTGATACGACCTGCCGCGGATTATGTTGGTCCGGAGCCACGAGCCTTCGTGCCGCTGGCATCGCGGAAGTAGGTTGGATTCTTGATGGGATGGTCTTCTCGCCCATCGCTTTGGTTTTGGCCGTTCACTTGAGTTTCGTCTTCGAGGTTCGACGCACGCTGCGAAGAATGACGAGTTGGGAAACCCGTCCTACGAGAAGACGAACACCCTGTAGTCGAAAGAGAACGCATGAGTGCGATATCGAATGAGATCCGTGAGCCCGATCAGATCATTGGGCAGATCGCAAACTATGTTTGTGCGGCCCCCCACTTCAGCGACGAAGCGTTGGATACAGCGCGGCTTTGTTTGTTGGATAGCCTAGGGTGTGCTCTGCTGGCACTGGATTTTCCTGCATGCACGAAATTGATCGGCCCTGCCGTTCCAGGGGCAACGCTGGTGAACGGTGCACGTGTTCCCGGGACGAATCTGTCGCTCGATCCGATTCAAGCGGCGTTTTGCTTTGGGACGATGGTCCGCTGGCTGGACTATAACGATACCTGGCTGGCGGCCGAGTGGGGACATCCTTCCGATAATCTGGGGGCCATCCTGATGGTCGCCGATTGGCTGAATCGGCAGCCAGGCTCACGGCCAGCACTGACGATCCGCGATGTCTTGATTGCCATGATCCAGGCATATGAAGTGCAAGGGATCCTGGCACTCGACAATGCTTTTAACCGAGTTGGCATCGATCACGTGATTCTGGTACGAGTCGCCTCGACGGCGGTCGCCACTCGGATGCTGGGTGGAACGCATGACCAGGTTGCCAACGCGGTCAGTCATGCGTGGCTCGATGGCGGCCCGTTGCGAACGTATCGACACGCTCCGAATACGGGTTCGCGCAAGAGTTGGGCGGCCGGGGACGCGACTCGACGGGCTGTGCAACTGGCTCTCTGGACACTCTCTGGAGAGATGGGTTATGCGACGGCCTTAACCGCTCCGACCTGGGGATTCCAAGACGCGATGTTTCGTGGTCGGCCGATTACATTGGCCCGGCCGTTTGCGAACTATGTGATGGAACACATCCTGTTCAAGGTGTCGTTTCCGGCTGAATTTCACGGTCAAACGGCGGTCGAAGCGGCTTTGAAATTGCATCCGCTGGTGAAAGGACGCTGGGATCAGATCGCGAAGATTCAGATCGAGACACAAGAACCGGCAGTCCGCATCATTGCGAAGTACGGCCCACTGAATAACCCTGCCGACCGCGACCATTGCATCCAATACATGGTGGCAATTGGCCTGATCCAAGGGACACTCTCCGCGGATGACTATGAAGACACCGCGGCGAAGAATCCGCTCGTGGATCAACTGCGAGACCGCATGACAGTTGTCGAGCGGCCTGAGTATTCACGCGACTATCTCGATCCCGATAAGCGATCGATTGCGAATGCCATCCAGATCACATTTGCGGATGGAACCCAAACGCCGCGAATCGAGATCGAATATCCCCTCGGCCACCGCCGTCGGCGTGTAGAGGCGCGAACTGCTTTAATTGACAAGTTCAAGCATAATACGTCTGACAAATTGCGAGACGTTGAACAACTTGCTGCGCTGTTCAACGATCCTGAGACTCTTGATGGCCTGACTGCTTCCCAGTTCGTTGAATTGACTCTGCTTGGGCGAAATTAACGCAGAGGCGCAGAGACGCAAAGGGAATAGCGGTCGCATTCGCAGATGCCAGCAGCTTACTTCACTTGCAGCCGGTTGCCGTAGCCAGCGGCTTCGTAGAGTTTTGATGTTCGCTGGAACGACTCGTCTTTGGCGTTTAGAAGCGTCAAGTGACGAGGGGCGAGCAAGCCGAGGGCGTCGGGGATGTCCAGAACCTTGAGGACGCTCAGTAGGATCGGGCCTTCGCGATGTGAGGATGGAGGCTCGACGGCGATGACTTCGGCGATGCTGGTTTCATTTAGCGCGGCGTACGCGCCGAGGACTCCGGCCTGGCCCCGACCGGCGACGCCGATGGTCAATTCGTTGCCTTCCACTTCGTGCAGCATGCGGGCGACGGATTGAATGTCCCAGACTCGGCCGATATCGACGGTGCGGCCAAGGAGTGCTGAGGCGCGTGCCACATAGTTGGGAGGATTGGTCGCGGTCCATTTCGTCGTACTGCCGCTGCCGCGAGGGCTGACGATGACAACGGCTTGACCATGCGGGATGACCTTAGAGGCCCATTCCGGAAGTTGGCCTTCGGGTTCATCCGCATTCAGGACGATCAACCAGATCCGTTCGGGATGTTCGGGCGAGCGTTTAACTTCGGTCTCGGCTTTGGTTCGCTTGGCCGTGACGATGACCTCGTCTTCGGTTTGGAGCATCATCAAGCCGGTTTTCTCGTTCTCTTCTCGAAGCTGCGCGGCAGCGACCTGGTCGGGCCATTCATTGAAGACTCGATCCAGGAGTTCTTCCCGCAGGCTTTCGGACCACTTGGTGTAGTCAGCTCGCGTCTTCGGTGATGCGGGGTTAGCAAGCGTCACGAACGATTCATCGATCTTGGCATTGATGCAGTCGGCGGGAAGATCTGTGTCCTCGGGGAAGACTCGCAGATCTTTGCCTTCGATCTTAGGAAATGGAGGTTCGTTGACTTCCCCGTTGTCGTTCTTGAGATGCTTATTGATCCAGCGATAGGCCATCAGACGTAGTTCGACGTTGTCGCTATGGCCTCCGGGGGTGACGCCGATATCGAACAGGTCGCCAGGCTTCTTCTCGTACCAGTGATAGATGTCGGCTAGTCGATCGCGGATGCGTTCATTAGCCGGCATGGGAAAGATCGGGTCATAGCCAGAGTTCTCGAACAACATGGCCCGCGGAGCGATCAGGACGGCGATCGTCGACCATTCCCAACGATACGTGTTGTAGAAGAACATGCAATCGCAGTGTCCATTGCAGACCTTGTTGATGACATAGCTCTCGAGATCGCTCATGCCGCTGACCGGGACACAGACTTTCACTCGTTCGTCCGCGGCGGCAATCCAGAAGGTGGCTGCACCGCCTCCGCTGATGCCGGTGACGGCCAGTTTGTCAGCATCGACCTCGGGGCGACTGATCAAGTAATCAATCGCCCGAGTCCCATTCCAGCATTCGACTCCCGCTGGTGTGTAGCCGGCCGATTGCCACCACCAACGCTGTTCGCGGTAAGTGCCGTGATGAGTCCCGGCAATCTCTCCCAACTGCAGCGTGTCGATGATCAGGCAGACATAGCCGTGCGTGGCAAACCACTGGCCGTGATGTTGGAAAGCGGTCTTGTTTCCGTCGCGGCCTTTGCCGGAATGACCGCAGACATACAGGACCGCAGGGAGCTTGCCTTCGATTTTGAGGGGCAGGTACAGATTGCCGGTGACATACAGACCGGGTCGACTTTGAAAATGAACGTTCTCGACGTGGTAGCCTTCTCGTTGCAGTTTACCAGTGACCTTGGCGTTGAGAGGGGTCCGTTCAGGCAATGGCCACAGACCGAGCATGTCGAAGAATTCTTGCTTCAGTTTTGGGCGTTTGGCTTCCCAATCCTCCTTCGACTCGGCCCCTTCGTGGATCCGTTCACTCAGGCGAGTCGCTTCGAGCGTCAGATGCGATTCGATGACGGCATCACCAAACGAGATTTTCGGTTTCTGCTCTTGAGCCTGGATCAGATTGCACCAGAACAACAGAACATACGCAGAACGACGGATAAACATGATTGAATTCCTCATGGCAGTCGGAAATCGTTGTCAGGTAAGTCTGGTGATTCCCGAGCAGGAACGCAAAGCTTCGCAATTGGCAAGTTAGGATGAAGCAGAAGGACATATGTTCTCATGTGAAGCTTCGGAGGCGCGAAGAAGAAGTTTGAAACGCAGAGATACGGGGAGACCGGAGGAAGCGGAAATCGATTAAATGGAATGATCAGTGTCGA
>DASYEA010000793.1:0-6559 GCA_036499265.1 Schlesneria sp.
TTCCAGATGGTGCATTCCCGCTTGCAGAAATGCTTCACCATGCAGTGCGCACCACAGGCCCACGGTTCCCAACTGATCACGCGGTCGCAGGCCGCCATGCGAAAAGTCTTGCGAAACTTCTTCAGGCGACATATCCACATCGGCAAAGATGGTGACGCCTGTCACCGGATGCTCGATCACTTGAGCTCCCCAACCGGCTTCCATTCCTGCGTAAAAACGCTCACGGCACTGAAAACCGAGTCGTTCCAGGAACGCAATCAATAGCGAAAAGTTCGCGCGACTGGATCGGTACGTATGGTGATCATGATTGGCCCAACCGAGTCCCAGCAAATCCTGTCTCGCTTTTTGCATCCGGCCGGCGGTATTGCGTCGCAGCCAATACTCGCGTTCGGCCGCAAAAAAGATCTCGCACGCCCGATCGCGACCCACGTCAACAATCGTTTCTTCGATCAATTGAATGGCATGGATGAATCCGTCGTCGTCACTGGCAAAGTTACGGCGACGTAATCTCAATGATTCGGTTTGCCGAAGAATGGCTGCCAGCGGCACCTGTTCATGTGGATTCGGGTCGAATGCGAGTGATCCGTGACGCTCGACCGCGAGCACTTCGACCGAGCCTTCATATGCGACCGGGGCCACGCGGACGCTGGCGAGGGGCGGTCCTTCGATCTCGATGGAGGCAAGCTCATTGGCCGCCATGAAGTCGGCGACCGATTCAACCTTGATCGCCAACTGTCGCGCTAACCCGCGATGAACGCGAATCCGAGGGAACAGTCCCTCCCGATGTTCAAACGCCTCAACACCACATTGTTCGGCTCGGGTATATCCGATCGCGTCCAATTCCTGCAGCGCGGGGTCGTTCTCGGGAAGGCCAAAGTGATCGATCCAGTCAAGCAGTCTGGTTCCGGTTTTTGTCGACATGCGCTCGGACAGGCTGGCTGCAAATGGCGACTGAGTCACACACTCGGTGAGCAGACGCTGAACAAATTGAGCCGGCGCGGGAAGCGGTGACCAAGTGAATGCAGTCAGGGCTTGCAGTGTGTCATCGGCAGTCTGAAGAGCAGTGTCTGGCATTTCGAAAACTCCATTAGCGCTTCTAATCCATTGGTCCGAGAATTATTGTGTATTGACCCTCGTTTGACGAGGTGACATTCGCGAAACTGTGGTGGCAGACTGCGGAACCGACCCGGATGTGGCTGCAAATTTTTTATCGATTGCGACAAGCCCGGGCTCGGATTGCTCTCTGGAAACGCGCGGTGGCGATTGCGATCGGCCTGTGTCTGCTGATTCAGTTGGCATTTGCCTACTCTCTTTGGCGTGAGGCGACGCTACGCCAACAGCTATTGGGGAAGACGACATTTTACTTTGGTAAATCGCCATGGTCTCCAGGCATTGAGCAGCAACTGCTTCGTTTTGTCTCTCCAGCCAGGCTTCAGTTGTTGACTCCCATTGTGTCTGCAAGCATCGTCTTACCGACCGATGACGATTTTCGCTCGCTCTCTGCCCTCAACATCAGGCGTCTGTCCATTCGATTTGCGAATCTCAACTCGATGGATTTGCGTCGCATCGATTGGGTCTCTCAACTGGAAAAACTCGACCTTGACTGCGATAATATCGACCCGAAGGCTCTCGCCCCTCTCGCTGATTGCGGCAAGTTGCGCCGTCTGAAGATCATCGGAAGGCTGGCGCCCGAGGCATTGAATCCTCTGCAACGTTGCGCCTCGCTCGATGAAATTGTGCCTCTCGGTCATCAATCTCTACGATGGCGAATCGTTCGGGGTGTTTGAGCCGATTTCAGGTTCACATTTGGCAGCCATCCCGCAGATCCCGAACTTGACCAGTTTGAGTATCGAGTCGCCTGGAATGCCTGGCACGGCCTTGGATCGATTGGCCGGTTCACAGCGTCTCGAAAAACTATATCTGCACCAGGTCGACCTCCAAAATGGATCTCTGAACGGGTTGAGTCAGTTACCGCGACTTAAACTGCTGGCTTTGAGGTTGGACCCTCATGGTGACATTAAACCTCTCGAGGGGTTCCCCGCGCTGTCGACTCTTGCGGTGCAGGGAGCAACAATTTCGCATCGATTTCTCGCTAATCTGCGTCGATTGCCGCAACTCGACACACTCTCTTTCGCAGGATGCCAGCTGAACAAGAACCTGCCTGCGCTTGCGAAATATTCAAAATTGAAGCGATTGAATCTGGAGGGATCGGACGCTGATATGGAGGGAATTCGACGAATCGGGCGACTCTACGGGCTGCAAGTGCTCCGGACGACTGGGTTTCAAGAACCCGAAGCATATCGAGATTTGTTCCCCCAATTGCAGGCGACTCCGGCCTTCTCCTGGAATTTTGGCTTGGACAAAGTAGTTTGGAGGTACGACGCTCCGGTCGGTGGAGGCGGCTTCTTCTAGTGCAGTTGAACTGGCAGTGGGTTATGTTGCTGGCACGCCGCAAAGGCGATTGACTCTGCAATCACTGTGACTTCGAAATCAATGCTGAATAATGGAGTAGAAGCATGACCAATATCTTGTTGCTCGGAGCAGGGACGATTGGCCGGATGATCGCGCTCTTGCTGACGCGATCGGGCGACTATCGCGTTCGAGTTGGCGATACCGACGCGGAAGCACTGAGTCGCCTGCAGAAGAAGCTGGGCGTCGAAACGATGGTGGTCGATGCCGCCGATGCCACGCAATTGGCGAACGCGATGAACGGCATGAATGCGGTGATCTCTGCATTGACGTTCAGCTTGAATCCTTCAGTTGCCAGCGCGGCCCTGGCCGCGGGGATCAGTTATTTCGATCTGACGGAAGATGTCGAAACGACGATCGCCGTCCGCGAATTGGCAGGGCGAGCCCAACCCGGCCAGATCTTTATGCCGCAGTGCGGGCTGGCCCCCGGTTTCGTCGGGATCGTGGCGAACCATCTGGCTCGTCGATTCGAATCGCTGGATTCTCTGTTCTTGCGAGTCGGTGCCTTGCCCGAGTTCCCGACGAACTCGCTGAAGTACAATCTGACCTGGTCGACCGACGGCCTGATCAACGAGTACTGCAATCCGTGTGACGTAATTCATCAAGGCAAACGAGAAGATGTCTGGCCGCTGGAAGGGCTGGAACACCTGTCGATCGATGGTGTCGAGTACGAGGCCTTCTCGACATCGGGCGGATTGGGGACGCTCTGTGAAACCTATCAAGGACAGGTCCGCGAACTGAACTACAAAACGGTCCGCTATATCGGCCACCGAGACCGGATGCTGTTCCTGCTCGACGAATTGCGTTTGCGGGAACGGCGTGAACTGCTCAAAGAGATTCTCGAAAACGCGTTGCCACGCACGCTGCAGGATGTTGTCATCATTTTCTGCACAGCGACCGGCATGCGAGACGGGCAACGAGTGCAATTGTGGGATGCTCGTAAGGTCTATCATCAACAAAATGGCGACGAAGTCTGGAGTGCCATCCAGATCACCACCGCCGCCGGCATCTGTGCTGCCGTTGATATGCACGTCCACGGTCAACTACCGAACAGCGGCTTCGTTCGTCAGGAGCAAGTCGAGTTCCCGACATTCCTGGCTAATCGCTTCGGCAAGAATTACGTCGGTCCAGGGACCAAGTCGGATATCGAACGGTAGGCATTAGAGAAATACTGAACCACGGAATACACGAAAATAAGACAAGAGGAGTGAAAGCGCTTCTGCTGCAGTAGCGACTTCACCTGGATCATTTCCGCGTTTTTCGTGTGTTCCGTGGTTCACGCCTTCCGCTCTTCACTGAGAAAATTTGCTGGTAGACACCAGTGTTTTCCGATATATTTCTGTGTCGATCCCGCCTTGGTCGCCGCTTTGCCTGCCCGCCTGAATCCTTCGCAAGTTGACGCAATTCATGATCATGCGCCTTTGCATTCCATTGCTGTCGTTGTCTCTGTGTCTGGTCGCGTCTGTGGTGACTGCGGCGGATGATGCAGCGACCCTCGCAAATCGCTTTGCGGGCGAAGCGATTCCGTTTGTGAAAAAGCATTGCGTCGAATGTCATGGGGCGACCGAACCGAAGGCGGATTTGTCGCTGGCGAGTGACCTGGATGTCAAAGCATTGGTCACTCGACGCGGCGTCTGGGAGAACGTGGTCGACATGGTCGAGACGGGCCAGATGCCGCCCAAGGAAGTGGCGAAGCCTGATCCCCTTGAAGTCGACAAGTTTGTGACGCTGGTCAAAGCGATTTTTGACGATGCCGATCGGCATGCGAAACCGGACCCTGGACGGGTCACCGTTCGTCGACTGAATCGTGTCGAATACAACAACACGATCCAGGATCTGGTCGGCGTCGATTTCAATCCTGCTGAGGACTTTCCGTCTGATGACATCGGCCATGGGTTCGACAACATCGGCGATGTGTTGACGCTCTCACCCGTACTGATGGAGCGATATCTGTCCGCTGCGGAATCGATTGTGAACCGCGCGATCGTACCGAATCCTCCCAAGCCGTCTGATCGTGGTATGGGAGCTCGATATTTGGAACCGGCCGGGCAGGGGGTCACGGAAAAGAAGTGGCGTGGGATTTCGACCAGGCCAAATCCGAATGCGATCTTCACCGGTCCCCTGCACACGAAGTATTCGATCCCGGATGACGGCGAATACAATTTCAAGCTGAATTGTTACGCCGAGACCACTGCCGACGGCCCAGTTCAAATTGCGATCCTTGTCTGCGGTAAGAACGTGCCCGGTCGAGTCAGCGATGATGAGGTCGCCAAATTATCCGGTTTGGCTGTCGCGGGATTGCGGCCATTTACGATTCTGCAAACGGTCGAAGTGACCGCTCGCTCCGCCGACAAAGCGCAGCATATTGTCGTAAAGGTCCCGCCGACAAAGGGAATCGAGCGGATGGCCGTCGCGATCGTAAAGCCATTGATTCCGCCGAGCCGCGAACGAGCAGCCGATGAACCGGCGGATGCATCGAGACCTGATCGAGCCGATCCTGAAACGACGCTCTATGTCGATTACTTCGGGATGGAAGGACCACTGGATGGGCGCCCCGCTGCGCATCGCCGACTGCTGGCCGTCGCGCCAAATCAGTCGAAGGAAGATCAGTCTCGCGAAGTCCTGAACCGATTCGTGTCGCGTGCTTATCGTCGACCCGCCACCCGTGACGAGATCGACCGTTTGATGGCAATGGCGACCATTGCTCAGAACGATGGATTGAACTGGGACGGGGCGATGCAACGAGCCTTCATGGCCGTGCTGGTGTCACCGAAGTTCTTGTTCCGACTGGAACTGAATGATCGTGCTCCGCAACCGGAAGGTGCCGAATCGGTGCCCCTCGACGAATACCAATTGGCATCGCGGCTGTCTTATTTCCTGTGGAGCAGCATGCCGGACGACGAATTGTTCGATCTGGCGGGCCGTGGCGAACTGACGAAGAACTTGGATGCTCAAGTTAAGCGGATGCTCGCCAGCCCTCGGTCGAAGGCACTCGTCGATAACTTCGCGATGCAGTGGTTACAACTGAAGCGATTGAAGACGTACGCGCCTGACCCGAAGCTGTTCCCCTCGTTCAACGAACAACTTCGCAATGCGATGGCGAAGGAAACTGAGCTGTTTTTCGAATCGATCGTGCGCGAAGACCGTAGCGTGCTCGAAATGCTTGATGCTGACTACACGTACTTGAATGAGACGCTGGCTCGGCATTATGGGATTGCGGACACGGCTGGGAACTGGATTGGTCAGAAGGCCGAGCGTCCCGGCGGTCAGCAGATTCCGCGTCGTGAGTTTGTGCGAGTCAACCTGCCGGAAAAACTGCGGGGCGGATTGCTGACTCAGGCCAGCATCCTGACCGTGACTTCGAACCCGACTCGGACATCGCCCGTCAAACGAGGTCGCTGGGTGCTGGAGCAGATCTTGGGAGCACCCCCTCCGCCTCCGCCACCAGACGTGCCGGAGTTACCTGAAGGGAAAGAGCAACTGGTCGGTTCGCTGCGTCAGCGAATGGAGCAGCATCGGGCAAATCCGGCTTGTGCCAATTGTCACGCCAAGATGGATCCTATCGGTTTTGCCTTTGAGAACTACGACGCGATCGGCGCTTTCCGCACCAAAGACGGCGAATTCGCCATTGAAACGGCCGGAGTTCTTCCAGACGGCAAAGCGTTTCAAGGCCCCGGCGAACTGAAGACGATCCTGATGGAGAAGCGACACCAATTCACGCGGTGCCTGACCGAAAAGCTAATGATTTACGCGTTGGGACGAGGCTTGGAATACTACGACCGACGTCCGGTCATGCAAATTCAGGAGGCTTTGGCCAAGAACGATTACAAGTTCTCGGCTTTGGTGTCCGAGATCGTCAAAAGCGATCCGTTCCGGCTGCGACGAGGAAAAGAAGAGTAACGTCTTATGGGAGGGCGAGGCCTGAGTTTACGGCACAGTTTTTGTTTTCCTAGCGTTTAGGTCGCTGAATTGTAATCAGTGCCAACTGCGATTGTCGGTTGCAGTTAGGGAAGAACGCGGCACGTGATGAACGCGGGATGCGGAGTGCCAAGGCTGGGATGGGCTCGCACCTTCATGAGGGGTGACAGCC
>DASYEA010000794.1:0-3567 GCA_036499265.1 Schlesneria sp.
CTCTCCGGAACTACGCGCGATCCGTCATATCGGCTACGAAAACGTCGCTGCCGACCGACAAGGGGTCACTGACATGTGGACGGACGAGCGAGTCCGGAAGTTGATCGTGGCACGCGGCATCCAACTGATCGGGTATCGAGACTTGAAACAGGATGCCGACGCGAAGTAACAGCAGCTACGATCGGCCATGCAACTAGTTCACCGACAGCCACCTACGATGTTCCTCAGCGATAACGACGAGGATGATCCCGATTTCAAGATTCGACACGATTGATGTCGATTCCGTCGCGACATGCTCGACTAATAGCGGTGGCGCTGCGTTCGCCACTTTTCGTCTATGCCGATTTCACAGAAAGGGACCTGCGATGGACTCGACGACGCCTCATCCCCCGATTGTTTCACGCGAACAATGGTTGGCAAAAAGGAAAGAACTGCTGGCTGCAGAGAAAGAACTCACGAAGCATCTCGACCGCGTCAACGCGCAACGTCGTCGCTTGCCAATGGTCCAACTCGACCATCACTACGAATTCGAAGGACCGAACGGCAAGGTTAGTCTGCTGGAACTATTCGATGGCAAACGGCAACTGATCGTCTACCACTTCATGTTCGATCCAGACTGGGACAAAGGTTGCCCTGGATGTACCGGATTGGTCAACGCGATGGGGGATCTCAGCGAAATGCAAAAGCGCAATACTAACCTGGTGCTGATCTCACGTGCGCCGTTTGCGAAACTGCAAAAGTACAAGCAAGAGCAAGGATGGAACCGCCCTTGGTTCTCATCTTATGGATCGAAGTTCAATTACGATTTCCACGTGACGCTGGACAACTCGATCGTTGAACTCCAGTACAACTATCGTCAGAAGCACGATCCGGAGGATGGCAAGGAAATTAAGCCGCATTTCCCCCAAGGCGAATCACACGGCTTGAGTGTGTTTTTCCGCTTGGATGACCAAGTCTATCACACCTACTCAACCTACGCCCGCGGCTGCGAAGGCCTGACCGATTTGTACAGCCTGCTCGATCGAACTCCCTACGGTCGGCAGGAAGACTTCGAAGATTCTCCTGCTGGCTGGCCTCAAAAGCCAACTTACGGCAGCTAGAGATTAGCGTCCCTCAGATCGCGACGCCTGCTTCAGATGATTTGATGGCTCGGCGTCGCATCTTGAACCACGCAATTAAATCCCCTCCGGCCAATGGCGGGTTGCTTCGAGTGATTCACCCGTCTCCAGCAGACTCTTCAAGCTTGCCAGAATATTTGGCCAGCCACTTGAGACGCCATTAATCAGCTTCGAATCAGGGCGATTCATCTCGTGAATGACGGTAAGTTTGACGACTTCGCCCTGCTGTTCTAATTCATAGGTCATGCGAGAGAACCCTTCCTCTCGCAACTCCGGCATAAACTGGTTCTGCCAGGAGAGCACCAGTCGTCGGCCGGGCTCAATCTCAACGACTTCGCCCGCATCACCAACTCGTCCATCCGGAATCATCAACTTCCACGACGATCCGACTTTCCATTCACAGTCCTGCCAGGTCTCACACCAGTACTGGCGCGTGAACTCAGGCTCGATTAACGCCTGCCACAGTTTCTGTGGAGTCGTCCGGATGTAGGTCACATAAACAAAACGCGAATCTGTCATCTGCTCACTCCTGATTTTGCTCAGCCCTCAGCCCATTATGCAACCCAGTGGTTGCATGTCAAGGTCGTTGCGTTTAACCAAGACACAAACGAAAGCAGCCCCGCAAACCGTGAAAGGCTTGCGGGGCTGCGATGTTTATCGCCGCTGTCTGAGCAAATTGAGCTGCTTAGAAATCACCGATTGGTTCGCCATCTTGTGGATCAGATGCACGACGGACCACTTGCATGTCCGTGTTTTCCGACATGAACTTGACACTGCCATCGCACATCAAGGCATGGCAACCGCCAGTGTGCAGGCTGAATGGCTCATCATTTGGACCGCAGTTGGTGAGCGTCCATGGGCAAGCGGTGGTGCCACCCTTGGGTACTGAGGTATTGTTGATGATGCTCGACGAACCAGAACCGCCGTTCCAGCTTGCAGTTGGGGGACCACCCACGCCGTTGCCGCTATCGTCATCGATCCAGCGATTTGGGCAGCTATTGCCCGTATTCTGGCTGCCAGGATTCGCAGCTTGGGTGCAGATTGGACCGTTTCCCGAAGCAGGAGTGATCATGCCGTTGGTAGCAATTGCACCGCTCGTCAAGGCACTCGCAGTGACTGAATACTTGCCATTCAATCCACCTGCAAGACGACCAGAGTCCTCAAAGATTGCGATGGTGTTGCTGGTTCCATCGGTCATGAAAGCAATTGGATTTCCGAACAATCCGAGAGCACCCAACTTCTTAACCGGAGGGACAGGAACACCACTGGTATTGGGCAATGCGACATAGGCGATCGGCATGTAATCGACAAGCCCGAATCCGACCGTATCCGGAGTTGTGACGCCGTTACTCGGGCACAAGAACGAAGTGATCTTCGTTTTGCCTGCAGCCTGGGTGTTGGTGTCATCTGTGTAATGCACATTGAAGTTGATGAGGTTATACACAGGTCCTTGATCGATATACGGCAAAATCAGTGTAAAGGTAGATGCCGGGAAGAAGACCGTGATAGCTGTGTTGCTAGGGGCCGGTGATTCTCCCGACGATGGGAAAACCCGGTAGGTCGATTCGTAGTTGTGCAGCCCCAAGCCCATTTGCTTCAGATTATTTTTGCATTGGGTGCGGCGGGCCGCTTCGCGAGCTTGCTGCACGGCAGGCAGCAGCAGTGCGATCAGAACTGCAATGATCGCGATCACGACCAGCAGTTCGATCAGTGTAAAACCCTTCTTGCGGACATTCACTTTCGGCATTCGAACAATTTCCTTTAGATGGACCTAACCAAGACAGAAACACGACAATGTTGAACAACTGCTTCCTGCTTGCACTCTTCTTCCCTGAGTCCGACCGGCGACAAGAACGCACTACGCCATAGATGACGCCCTCCTGTTGGCTAGCGTAATTCAACACTGAAAGGCCCGAGGCCTGTCTGGTCGCTCTGTTGGACGGTTAGTTTAGGCCGTAATGTGAACAATCGATGAACCCACCGTGAATACTATTTAGCCTTAAGGCAATGTAATATAGACGCAACAAGCGTTCATAGCTTTGGTTCTATGCATTCACTAGACCAGAACAATGCCTAGCTGCCGATTATGAACACACCGTGAAGATACGATGAAGATACAGCGCATCGTGAAGCGTGGGCCTCGACCAACTTTCTGCCGAGTTGGGAGATTCGACGCTGATTTCCGCAGCAATCATGTCCTCTCGCGAGATCCATGGTGCGAGAGTGAGGATCCCGAATTGCTGATCGTGGAAGCTTGCATCAAACAAAACAAAAAGCCGCGAGTGAATCACTCGCGGCTTTTCATTTCACAATTCGTGATGACAACTAGGCCAGCGGCATCGGTTCCGTCTGCAGAACGAACGGGAACACGCGCGATGGCTTGTGCGGGGAACTGATGCGTTCCTTGTAAGAGATCTGGGCAGCCCGATCGGCAGCAAACTGCAGCAGA
>DASYEA010000795.1:0-2586 GCA_036499265.1 Schlesneria sp.
ATGTCGTCGCCGACTTCCCGCTGCCTCCCGAGTTCGCGCCGGGATTCGGCGAACCGGAACTCGTCGGAAATTTCCCGGTGAAGGTTCGCGACGAAGCGGTTCGCGACTTCAAGCTGTATTTGTATTCCAAAGCGATCGCCGCGAAGAGGCCGTCGTCGGGCGTGGCGATGGTCAATCATGAAGAGCTGATCGCGGGGCCTGCTCCGCTGACTGAAGTTCAGGCTTCTGAAGGACCGGTGGAAAACGAGCTTCAGCCGGCCAATGATTCATCCGAGATGTCATTGCGGCTGCAGATCGTGAAGATGGGGCAACCCGCCCTCGACGAACTTGGACTGCGGGACCAGCATGTGATGCTTGCTTCGTCCGAGCCATATGATGAGAAACTGAATGAGCTGAAGCGCACAGGTAAGGCCACGGTGATCGTTGATCAGATCATGCCACTGATACCAGATCAAACAGCACGATTTCTGAGCGGTGGTGAGTTTCCTGTCCCCGTTCCGGTCAGGGATGCGGTGCAAGTCGAATGGCGCGAATTCGGGACCGAATTTGAGGCAACGGCCACACCTTTGCAGGACGAAGAGCTTAAATTGAAGCTCTCCTTTTCCGTGAGTGACATGGATCCTCGAAACGTTGTTGAGATCAGCGGCATCAGCGTTCCAGGGATCTCACGACGCCGGATCCAGACAACAACCATAGGCAGTCTCAACGACCCTCGCTTGACGGCTCTTCTCCTCGGTGAGAACAAAGACGAATGGACTGTATTTCGCTATGAATTGGTTAGAAGCGGTAGATCCGCTTTAACACGGGAGGTTGGTGGCAAGGTAGATGCAGTCGCCATTGACGCAAAGTGACATTGAAGTCCTCTTCTTTTGGTCTGGAGCTCGTGATGCGCCTGTCATTTTGCGCGATATTAGTAATTGTTGCCGCTGTTTTCTCGCGAGCCATTGCGGATGATCGGACTCAGAGCGTTGCGCCAGATGATGATCGCGAATTCACCGCGACTGTCCGTATTCTTGAAGCCAATCGCAAAAATCTTTTGGCACTTGGATTTGACTCATCGAAGGAAGAGTCCGAACAGCTAAGCCCGCTATCACCAAGGGAATTCCGATCGCGACTGAAGGAACTTCAGAAGTTGGGGCAAACGAAGGTCCTTGCGGAACCAGCGTTGAATATTGCATTAAATAAGATGACGAAGAGTTTTAGTGGCGGCGAAATCCCCGTCCCGACGGTGGGAAGCGATGGAAAACCCGGGCAGCGGTGGGTCGAGTTTGGCACGCGAGTCGAGATTAGGCCGACACTCCAACCAGACGGCAGCTTGAGCCTTCAATGGTATGTCAGTAACGCTACCTACAGATATTCAAAAGCAACACGCCTCTTCGGCAAGAAGGTTCCGATTGTCAGCGGTTGGCAATCGCAAGGGGACCTTGTCGTGCCAGACGATCGGGTCGTCCTTCTGATTCCAGAGGGTGGACTGAATCAAGAGGACGTCTTGGTGTTGCAGTTCGACGTCGAGGAATCGCGGAAAACGAGCAGTCCCCTGAAGCCTGCCGAGCAATAAATCAGCCGCGGCGTGTTTGGCAACTCGCTAATTTCGCCAGACGGTTTTCGCCAGTTGGTCAATGAACTAGAATCATCGCGTCGGCGAATTGCGTGCGATGTCGTTTCTGTCCTTCAACGTTCACTTCATTATGGCCAAAAACCCGGAATCCAAACCGGATTACTCCCTGTCACGCGTGGTTTGCCGGAATCGAAAGGCGAAGCACGATTACGAGTTGATCGAACAACTCGAGTGCGGGATCGCGCTGCGTGGAAGCGAAGTGAAGAGCATTCGCAACAATAAGATTGCGATCGAAGATGCCTACGTGCGAATCGAGAATGGTGAAGTCTGGCTGATTGGTGCGGACATCGCCGAATATCCGCAGGCGACCTATCTGAATCACGACCCCAAGCGGCAACGCAAGCTATTGTTGCGGCGGCGCGAGATGGGAAAATTCGAACGGGCATCCGAACAAAAGGGACTGACGCTGATCCCAGTCGACGTGCATCTGGCCCGAGGGTTCGTCAAAGTGACGGTCGCGATTGCTCGTGGGCAGAAGGAATACGACAAACGGGACAAGATCAAGAAGCACGCCGATCAACGTGAAATCAGCCAGGCAGTCCGCCAGGCGAGCAGGTAAGAACCCCTGTAGCCAAGGTCGCCAAGACCTTGGGCGAGTGTTAATCGACGTAGTTTGCACATCGACTTCGCCCAATCTCTTGGCGAAATTGGCTACGTTACGACGAGATCCGCTACACGAAAGCGATCACTTCGCAAGCGCCGCCTTCACCGCCGCTTCGATTTCTTCATGAGTGAATTCCTTGTCTTCGCCACTTTCAAAAGTCTTGAACAGCTTGCCGTCTTTGCCGTAGATCTTGAAGTGTGGCAAGGCTCCGTCGGGGATCGCGAAGACATCGGCACCAGTGTCTGAGATCTCCAAAGAGCTGATCAGGTTCTCGAACTGAGCGTCCTGCTTGACCAGGAATTCCTTCACCTTATCGGGGACCTGGCCCTTGACGGGGTCATCGAAGCACAGCGAGACGACGACG
>DASYEA010000796.1:0-2896 GCA_036499265.1 Schlesneria sp.
GCCGCGATCTCACAATCTTTGCGAGCCCCGAACTCAGCGATATGCGAACCACCCCGTCCATTCACCCCAATCACTGCCACCCGCAATTTCTCACCCGAATCGCCATCCTCGGCAAAACTGAGTTTGGGACCACTTGCCAAAGCGACAGCCGCGGTGGCCAACATCGAGTTTTCAAGGAACTGACGGCGAGACAGATGAGACATCGGTGCAATCCTTGGACGGAAGCGGGCAGGTATCAATCGGAGGGCAGGCGAATCACCACGTTAGTGTAGGCTCGTTCGATACTCGGTCGCAAGCATCGGATATGGGCGATAGGTGGCCAGAGACCGAGCGACATCTTCAGATGTCCATATTTTCAGGCAGCACTGAGTTCTTGAAAGAGATTGTGAATAAATGCGGCATTGTCGCATTGCAGGTAATGCATGGCTCCACCCATCCGCGAATAACTTTTGCAGAAGCGAAGATAATAGGCCGCGTTTGTTTTGGGAGGTTCCCCTTGGGTCCAATCCCATCCACCACCATCCTGCAAATCAACGACGTAAATCGAGTGATCATGAACCACCGGACGACCGCTTTGTAGTCGCAAATTGTTCACGCAACTGGCCGACTTCTCGAAGACTTGGGGCCCCATAATGGCCGATCCAACCGACAGCACGACGCCTCCGTCGAGTTGATCAACCGCACCGCCGAACAGTTTGAAATCCCATTCTGCCGCTCGACCAATCGCCCCACCACAAAAGACCGGGTGATTGGAAATGATGTCGTAACCAATGCCTGGATGGACGGTGACTGGGACATCGTGCTTGTACGCTTGAGCAATGATCGAAGCCTGTTTCCAGCGATGATCGATGGAGATACGACCTTCAGGCCACTGTTGCTGGATCATCGTTCGTAAAAGATCGGCGCGGGCGGCCGTCAGCGGATGTGCCGGTTCTGCCACGATGGCATCCTTCAATAGCTGCTGCGTCGGTAACGTGACTCCATCCTCATGAATCATTTTTCCCAAGGCGCAACCATAGCCGAGTCCGTCAAGGGCCCCCGCCATGATCGCGCGGTGAATGTTGGTCGCCGTTTCGTCCCAGGTTCCAAATGTGCCATTGCTGACATTCATCTCGACGCTTTCGGTCGAGGCACCAAACCACGCATATTCCCAATCATGAATGGTTCCGGCCCCGTTTGTCGCCAGATGCGTGAGCCAGTTGTTTGCCATCATCTGTTCGAGAATCCGCGCCGCTCCATTTCGAAGCAGGTGGGCACCATAGATCAACATGACCGATGCACCCCGTTCGCGTGCCGCGCGAATCTTAGAAGCACATTCCTTGATGCGTGCCGTATTCTGTTCTGAACAAGGCTTCGCCACGGTCGTCGGGTCAATCAAAATCTGATCGACCGTCGTCAGACTGTTTCGCTCGGCAAGGGGCAGAACTTTCAGTTTGCTGAGATCCAATGGCGCAGCCGTCTTCGTCGATTTCACAGAGTCGCTCGCTAATTTGTGACGTTGAAGATCATTGATCTGGAGTCTGACAATGGTTTTTGGTTCAAATGGTTGGTTTCAGTGGATCGTGGCAGTCTAATGAATGTCACTGCAATCAACACGCCTTCTGACCGCGCGTCGGAAACGAATCCGCAATGCCTGGTGCCGAGCAATTCCTGAAGCCCTCCGTCATCCGCCACGTGGCGCGGCTGGATCTGCGTGCGCGATTTATTGTGGAAGGATTCCTGACAGGCCTCCATGCGAGTCCCTTTCAGGGGTTCAGCGTCGAATTCAGTGAACATCGCCGCTATTCGCAGGGGGATGATCCCAAAGATATCGACTGGCTGGTGTTCGCGAAGACCGACCGCTTCTACATTAAGAAATATCAGGCCGAGACGAACATCTCGGGCTACATCCTGATGGACCTGTCAGAGAGCATGGGTTACACCCATCGCCAGGAACTGACAAAATTTGACTACTGCACCTGCCTGGCCGCGGCGCTCTCGTACCTGATGATTCATCAGCAGGATCCAGTCGGTTTGATGACGTTCGACACTCAATTGCGAGTTTGCCTCCCCGCACGCAGCAAACGCAGCCAATTGGGAAACATGTTGGCGATGCTGTCCAAGGCGGCTCCCAGCGGGATGACTGATATCGCCGGCAACCTGCGCCGAATCGCAGCGATGATCCGCCAGCGCAGTTTGATGATGATCTTTTCAGATCTGCTCTGTGATCCGCAACCGGTGATCGACAGCCTCCATATGCTTCGTCACGCGGGACACGATGTGATTCTGTTTCATGTGTTGGACGAAGCCGAAGTTCATTTTCCGTTCGATGGATTGGCTGATTTCGAGGACCCCGAAACGGGTGAGCGACTGGTCATTGATGCTGCAGGTATTCGAAGTGACTATCTGGGAGCAGTTGAGGAACTTCGCCAGAAATACCGCCGCGAGTGCATGAATATGGGGGCCGACTACGTGGCCCTCGATACCAGCATGCCATTCGATCGAGCCCTGGTTGAGTATCTTTCGCAGCGAAAAGCCCGTTTCTAAGCGGCCACAGAACTCATCTGGACCGGTTCTGCGTTTCCGTGTCTAATCCCGCCCCATTTGGAAGGATCGGCGGTGTGGATAGTTTAGCTCGACTCATCCCGTTCGTCTGGCCGCAGCGGCGACGTATGGTGATCTCTATTTCGCTGGGATGCGTTATCGCACTCCTCTGGGCCGGCGCGCTTCTGCTCGTCTTTCCGGTCGTTAAGATCATGTTCGAAAATCAGAACATTGACGATTTTGTAGCCACCAAAATCCAAGTCGCCCAACTGGAAGCTCGGAAGCAAAGCGATCGCTTGGGGATTTTCGATGCGGAACTCGTCCAGTTGCGCGCGACGGCCGATGCGGAGCAGGTCGCTCGCGCCGAAGCGTC
>DASYEA010000797.1:0-1506 GCA_036499265.1 Schlesneria sp.
ACTGCGCGTCGATGCCGTCGCGTCGATGCTTTACCTCGATTACAGCCGGCCCGCCGGTGGATGGATTCCGAACAAGTATGGTGGTCGAGAAAACATCGAAGCAATCGCGTTCCTGCGCCGCTTCAATACCGAGGTCTTCGCCAAATTCCCGAATGCAACAACCGCCGCGGAAGAATCGACCGCGTGGCCACAGGTGTCACAGCCCGTCGAATTCGGCGGCCTTGGATTCGGCTACAAGTGGAACATGGGCTGGATGCACGACACCCTGGACTACATCAGCAAGGATCCCATTCACCGCAAGTTCCATCACGACCAAATTCTGTTTGGGCTGCACTACGCGTTTTCCGAAAACTTCATCCTGCCGCTCTCTCATGATGAAGTCGTGCACGGCAAGCGCTCCATTCTCGGCCGCATGCCTGGCGACGACTGGCAACGCTTCGCCAACCTCCGCGCCTACTACGCCTTCATGTTCGGCCATCCAGGCAAGAAACTGATCTTCATGGGCGGCGAATTCGGCCAGGAACGAGAATGGAATCACGATCATTCCCTCGACTGGCACTTGCTCGGCCAGCCGAAGCATCGCGGCATTCAATCCCTGATCCGCGACCTCAACAATCTGCACCGATCCCTGCCCGCGCTTCATGAACTCGATTGTGATCCGGCGGGATTCGAATGGGTCGTCACCGACGATGCAAACCGCAATACGTTCGTCTGGATACGCAAGGGAAATGCCGCACGGGACCGTTGCCTTGTCGTCGTGAACTTTTCTCCGAACATCTACCGTGACTATCGCGTCAAGGTCCCGTTCCCTGGCCACTGGCGCGAGGTGTTCAATTCGGATTCCGCACATTACGGCGGTACCAATGTCGGAAACATTGGCCGCATTCAAACATTGGAGGGCCCTGTCCCTTATCTCAATCTGACGGTGCCGCCGCTCGCTGCAATATACCTCGTACCGGATATGTGACATGCGACTGTCTGCTGGCACGAACCACCGTCTCGGCGCAACCTGGGACGGACGCGGTACGAATTTCGCGCTGTTCTCTGCCAATGCGGAGAAGGTCCAGCTATGTCTGTTCGACAATCAGGGACGCCGTGAAATCGAGCGACTGGACCTTCCGGAACGCACGGAGGACGTCTGGCATGGCTATCTCAACGATGTCTCGCCGGGACAACTTTATGGATATCGCGTCTACGGTCCTTACGCGCCGGAACACGGTCAGCGCTTTAATTCCAACAAACTGCTGCTCGACCCGTACGCCAAGCGCCTTGCAGGCCGGCTGGTCTGGAGCGATGCCCATTTCGCCTATCGGACCGGAAGCTCCCGCGAAGATCTGTCGTTTGATCGACGCGACAACGCCCGGGGCATGCCAAAGGCTGTGGTCGTCGACGAGACCTTCAACTGGGGCCGTCGGGAAAACCGTCCCTATGTGCCATGGGAAGACACGATCATTTATGAGGCGCATGTGAAGGGCTTAACGCAGACCCGTCAGGACGTTGCGCCGG
>DASYEA010000798.1:0-3819 GCA_036499265.1 Schlesneria sp.
CTGCACAATCGCTTTGCGATGGCTGTCAGTTGCCTGTTCTTTGTCCTGCTGGGCAGCCCGTTTGCGATTGTCATGGCCCGCAAGCAAATTCTGACATGCTTCTTGTTCTGCTTCCTGCCGATTCTGACTGTGTACTATCCAATCACAATGATGACCCAGAATCTGTCGAAAATCGGGACTCTCGACCCCAGTTGGGCCGTCTGGAGCGCCAACGGCGTGATGGGACTTGCAGCCACCTACTTCATGCGTAAAGTCATGCACACTTGATCGCAACGGCGGACGGTCTGGCATGACGCGTTTCCGTTCCGAAGTTTGGATGTAACAGGTGTCTTGAAGGATTGCCGGTAAGACGCCACAATCCATCCCGCGCCGCAACCCCCAGTGTTGCCTCGCCTAAACAATCAAAGATCACTCCGGCCGAGTGGCGAAACAGGCAGACGCATCGGACTTAAAATCCGGTGGGAGTTAAATCCCGTGCGGGTTCGAACCCCGCCTCGGCCAATACCGAAAGCTTCAGTCAGATTTGTATCAGTTGCGATTTGAACGCGTCAGGCAATGAATGCTGATCCGTTGTGCCACATCGGCAACGACTCGGCGCGTCCGACGGTATCCCCGCATAAGTCGACAAATCCTCAAGAATTTTCGCCTTTTCGTCATGCAAGCCCTTGGCGATTGAGACGAGGTTGGCGCGTTCGGCGGGCGAGATGGACGGGTTTTGTGCGGTTTGAAGCAACAAGTCAGCTTTGGTTTCTGGACGTGATTGCAAAAAACCAAAGTGGTTTTCATATACTTTTCTTCGAAAACGGCGAAATTGAACCTTTCGTGGGTCGTTGAGGTGGTAAGTTACCTCGGTATATTCAGCATCAGCATCACCCGCGATCGCTTCGACTCTGTCATCGCCCGCTGTGAAATGATCGGACCACGCAACGACAGTGGGATTTAAGAGTCTACGGCCACCCTTATCGACAGATGGAGCTGTCGACCTTGCGCGGTTGCACTTCTGGCAACAATAGACGCAGTTGGCATAGATGTGTTTGTCGTCTGTGTGGGTGCTCTGGGGAAGAATGTGCTCTACACCGGTTAGCCCGAGCCCATCGCTTTTGCCGTCACGAACAACGTCAGCGTCATGGATTAGACAAAAGGGGCAAGTAAAGCCGAATTCCCATCGCAGACATTTCCGGTAGCTGTGATAATCGTTGCTTGGAGCCGGATTGTGCCGATAAACCAAGGGCTTATTCGGCGGAAGCGTTACCGGAGGCAAGATGTCCATATTTCACAATCAGCACATCGGCGGCATTGAGTAGCGATTGAGCCCTACCAATTGGTGAGTGAAGCGATTGATACGCGCGATTCTCGATCACGCTCGCTTCGATTTGCTGGAGGTGTCTTAACTTCCCAAGACAGGCGGCGATCTGAACTTGAATCGTCGCGTCATCGGGATTCAGTTCTGACATTTCGTTCAATCGATCAAATTCTGCGTATTGTTGATCAATTTCTGAAACTCGCAGTTTTCGTCGGATAAATCCAGTTGCCTCAGTAGTGATCTCGATTAGTTTCAGAGACTCTGATGGTCCCTTGGCTCGATCTCGTCGCCGAGCTTTAGTGTGACCAACCTTCACTTCGAAAAGAACTTTTCTCTTTTCAGCCACGGCACCACGAATCACCTGCCCTCGCGGGCGGTTCAACTTGATTTTTTTCTTGCCGGAGATTACAGCGGCTCGCTCCAGTTTCTTCTTCGCGATGGCGAACATCATTCTTCTCTTAACTCCCGAACTGTAACTGCCTGCTCTAGCAGCCACGTCCCGAGTTTCTCGGCTGTTTCCGCACTCATGATCGCGTTGATGTCAACTTCACGAATTACTCCTTCGCGGCCAATCGTGTCTACTTCCTCGTAACTTCCGTCCTCCCCGGTGATTCTGTTAACCGTGAATTTTGGAATCGGCAGACGTTCACTGAATAGGGCTAATTCGATGCCTTCCCCGGAGGGAGTGACACCACCTACCATGCCATCTACGTGGATAACGCGAAATTGGGCACTTTTCACATAATGGATTTTGAAAAGATTCTCATCGACCTTCAAATTCGTGAGGTCTTCCATGCCTTCTGCGTCATCGGCCATTCTGTCACCTTTATCGTTTTGACGCCCCTTTAGAGCTTCATAGGTTTAACCTTACGCACTGCAGTATCCTTTAGCAAGACTACGACAACCGTACGGCAGCAATCCTGCCGCCTGTAGCCTAAGAATCCTTGTCGGTTGTGAAAGAGCTGCGGAAACCGGCGTTCTAGCAACAAGTAGTTATGAGGATTTGCGCAACATGGCTCACGAAGCCGAAATTCCGAGATCGCTCGGCTGGACGCCAGAGTCTCCACCGTCCGAAACTCATGCCCAACCTCACAAACGCGAATTCGCCTGTCGCATACCTCAGTGAGTTTCTCGAGATAGACTTGAGCCGCGTCGAATAAATGAGGGCAATCAAGGGGAATGCCGTTCTGAACCTGAAGCCCTCCGAGATCGCCCGGGACGAGATTGTGGTTTTGCCATGACGAAATGAATCACGTAATTGCTGGCTCCTTCGGACCGCTCCAATGAAAGAATGACTGCGGAATGGAAGCGAGTCGTCGCTGTTCTCTCGTTTCCAATTCGCGCCATTTCTTGTGAGTGTCGACGCCGTTCGGCATCACGACAAGGCGCGCTTCGTCGTGCGCCGAGAAATGTAACGGGCCCACTTTGGCTGAACCTACGGCCCTCCCCGCGCCTCAGGTACCTCAGCCGATCGATGGGAAAAGTCTGGTTCCGGTTCTGAAAAACGCTGAGGCACGGGTTCGTGACCATGCGTTCCACGTTTATCCCAACGCTCGATTGGGTCGATCAATCCGAACCGAACGATTTCGATTCGTCGAGTGGCGAAGAACTGATGAAAAAGAAGAGGACGCGGCTCTTGAACTTTACGATTATGAGTTGGATCCCCTGGAAACTCGCAACCACGCTTCCGACCTCCCGGAAGTGGTGGCAGAACTTCGCCAGAAGTTGCGTCAATATCCAGCGTCGGTCGATCCGCGAGCGAATAATCGGAAGCCGGGCGTCAAGTCGCAGCCTTGAACCGACGAGTTTTCCTGAGCGCGTTGACCTCGGGTGGCGCCCCATGAATAATCGCGGATACCGACGGTTGCTGTCCTGCTTCGAGAATCAGAAAAAGAGTTTTCATGTCCAATACTGCGGTGAAACCGGGAGCCAGTTCCAACGTACCTGACGCTTTAGGGCGTTTTGGTGAATTCGGTCGGCGATTTGTCCCCGAAACGCTGATGCATGCTCTCGAGGAACTGACGATTGAGTATGCGAGTGCGAAAGCGGACCCGGCCTTTAATCAACGACTTGATGAATTGATGCAGACGTTCGTCGGTCGCCCCAACCCGCTGTACTTCGCGGAACGGCTGACCGAACTGTGCGGTGGTGCTCAGATTTACTTTAAGCGTGAAGATCTGAATCACACCGGCGCTCACAAGATCAACAACACCATGGGCCAGGCGCTGCTGACCCTGCGAATGGGCAAGAAACGCGTCATCGCCGAAACCGGGGCCGGCCAACACGGTGTCGCCACTGCAACAGCCTGTGCTCGATTCGGTCTGCCCTGCGTGGTCTACATGGGCGAAGAAGACATTCGTCGTCAGAAGCTCAATGTTTTCATTATGCGGACGATGGGTGCCGAAGTGCGACCTGTCACCAGCGGATCCCGAACGCTCCGTGATGCAATCAACGAAGCGATGCGAGACTGGATGTCGTCCGTCGAGGACACGCATTACATCCTGGGATCCGTCGTC
>DASYEA010000799.1:0-6165 GCA_036499265.1 Schlesneria sp.
CCATCAGTCCTTGAAGGGTGCGTCGCGCATCGAGTATTTGAGCTTCCGCAATTTCAAGCGATTGCGATTCTACTTTTATTTGAGATTCCACCGTCTGCCGACGAACGGCATCGTTTTGTGCAATTGTCAGAAGATCATGCAAATGGACGAGAGCATCATCCAAGGTTAGTGCGTCGAGTGGTGCTTCGGACACTTTTATCAAGCGAGTGACGTCGGCGCTGAATGAGTTGATGTGGGTCGTCATATCACCAATTCGAGTCTGCAAGGCGGCGCTCTCTCCTTGTTTAGCAGCAAGAGCTTCAAGGGCTTCCAAAACTGCTAACGCCTCGTCGGCCTGGGTATCGGTACCGAGAGTGAGCGGCGCAATAGCGTTCTCCCAGTCGACGCACCATTTATTCAACTCACCTCGTGCAATACTTAATTCGAGGGTGGTCTTCGCATGTTCTCGTTCGAGTCTAATGTTCTCATCTCTCAGTTTATCGAACACTTTCGAGGATTCAGCCAAGTGAGCAACGTGCTGGTCACCGATTTCTATCAAAGCGGAAAGAGTCCCTCCCTCTGGAACATTGCATGATGGGTATTCTTTCAGTGCTTGCCGGATATCGGTCGTATTTATTGCAACGTCCGACTGCAATTCGGTGACAAGCCGTTGGCTTGAGCGGAATTCCGTTGCCCTGGCGATAACGGATCTTTGCGCGGTGAGCCAAGCCCGCATCTCTTTGGGCGAACTCGGACTAATGTTCGCCGGTTTCCAACTCGCGCACCATCGATCTTCTTGCACTTTGATGCGGCTTGCGAGTTCAAATTGTTCAGCAGCAATTTCAGCATGACGTCGTTGACATGCGTCGAGGTCGGCCATGAGTCCACCAAGTCGAGCGACTCGGTCAGACTCGCGACGCAGACGGTCAGCGATCGCATCTGCGGTTAAAACGGATCTCTCGTATGCTTCAGGAAGCGGTGCTTCTGGGTCATACGACGCAATCTGTTGCGGCGTGCACGTCAAATCCAGCCAAGCGGCTCGCACCAAGAGCCATCCCTGTTGACGTCGCTCGCGCGATTTCGAGAGTTCCGTTTCTGTTGGAACCTCCCCCGCCAGTTGGTGCGCATTGATTTCGGTTGCCAATTTTTCGGCTCGTTGATCATTCTCCTTTTTCTGGGTAGCGAGTATTTGCTTCTGCTGATTGAGGGCCGCAAATTCTGCCTCAACTACGTCGATCGTTTCGAGAGAGGGAACTTTAAGCTGTTCGAGATCATCAAGCGTACCTGCATAAAGTGTCAGTCGGCTTAGTTCTGCTTTTGCTAACTCTTGAGCGGCTGTCGACGAGCGGAGAGTTTCACGCAAGGCGACATCTAAATCCCCACGTTTTCGAACGCGTTCCAGTGATTGTCGCAATGGGGTTGCTTCTTTCGGTACACTCGCAGTTGAAAAAGTCGCTTGCGTAGCTTTAAGTTCATTTTCTGTCGACATCGCGCGCGAAGCGGCAGTCTGAATTCGTTCTTGAAGGATCAAGTGCTTCTTGGCGAGAGTACGAATCCGCGTTCGCTGGGCAATCGAAATCGTGGGAGTATTTGAGTCTGATAGAGAACGCCCAGGTTGAATTTGGTTCAGTAGTCGACCCGCATCTGCCTCGAAATGTTTTTGCTCCGCTTGCACCTTCGGCAAGTCCCGAATTGCTTGCCGATAGCTGTCGACTCGCTCATACGCATTGTTAATCGACGCTGCTTGTGCCAGAAATTCGGGTTGGTGAAGTGATGTGCTTAGTTCCGAATTGAATTTGGTGAGTTCCACGTTTGCACGTTCTCTGCGTTGGAGCGCTTCTTCTTCTCGACGCTGAGCAGTTTCACGGTCACGAGCTGAGGTGCCGGGGAGTTGAACGGCGTTTAGAGCTTCCAGTAAGGTCAAGATCTCCTTCCGGCGGTCCACATGGGGAATCGCAAGGCGAAATCGATTGAGTCTCTCCTTCTTTTCTCGAAGGTCGGATAATTTCATCTTGAGGCCCGAGAGTTGTTCTTCTTTTGACGCCAAAGATCTTCCCAGTTCAACCCACTGACTTGGTATGACGCAAAGCGTGCGGCTCCTGTCCTTGATCTCTGTGTAGGCATCAACGGCAGCATTCACCAAGGATTTCTGGGATCGGACCTTGAACAGTTTGTTTGCTTCGTCCTCAAGCTCGGCCATTACTCGTCGCAGTCTTGTGATACCAGTCCCGGCTTGAAAAAGAGATTCTGCCAATTGCCCTTTCCCTTCCAATAATTCGCCCCCACCTCGAACAAGCGATGGATGGTCTAAACGAAACATTGAAGAAAAAATCTCGACCGCCGTACCGCCGAGGAATTTCACGAGCGAATTGTCCGGCAATGGTTTTCCGTCAACGTCCAACAACGTATCGCGGAGCCCTTTACGACGAACAAACGAGTTGCGCGTACCATCGGAAGCCTCTAGCTCCGCAGCGATCCGGAGGTCCTTCATCTCATGTTGAAACGCATCCGACGTTTGTGGGGCAATACCATAGAGGAGACCAGAAACAGCACGCAGCGCGGTGCTTTTACCTGCTTCGTTGTTCCCATAGATCAGGTGGAATCTGGAATGTTGCCTTGTGAAATCCATTTGAACATCTGTGAAGCACCCATATTTCATCAAATGCATGCTGCGTATTTTCACGAAATCACCTCGGTCTCGATCAGCTTTGAAAGAAGTAGTTGTTCGACGTCGGGTAACATTTGGGAAATGACGTCCGGGGTGTCAAAGGCTAGAGACTCTTCCCCGCGCCTGAGGTCCAAAGGAAGTTTTTGTTGAATTGCTTTGAACTGATTGGCAAGCTCGCTGAGAAGTTGCGTATTTTCGGGAAGAGATCGTGTAAACCGAATGAGGTCTCCAAGTGGGTCCTCGCGCTTAATCAATTCTTCGAGATCCAGCGGCATGCGAGTTTTTATCAACACTCGTTCGATCCAAACAACGCCGGAGCCGACGTCGTTCGCCAGCGCGCGACACTCATTTACGAATTGTTCATGCTCCGAGACAAGCAACCTGTGGACATTGCTTGTGCCCTGAATAATAATCCGAGCAGCAATCATTCGTCCCTCGGCTGCATCAGATTCGGTCGAGAGTGTGAGGCGTGCCTGTTCCAGCACTTCATTCACGTCTTCTGCCGCGTCAATGTTCAAAATACATTCACACCATCTGACGACGTCTAACGGGCGAGGCTCGACAGAAATGACGCGGTTATTTGCGACAGTGACCAAGGAACATCCTTTTACTCCGCATTCGCGAGCGTGACGTCCCTGAATGTTGCCTGGGAAAACAATCCACGGATCGCGATGTATTTCCTCACGCTTGTGGACATGCCCCAATGCCCAATACTGGTATCCACGAGACAGCATCCCAGCGACAGTGCAGGGTGCGTAATTCTCATGCCCTTCCCGCCCGTCGGCACTTGTGTGAAGAATTCCAATGTTGAAATAGCCGTCGACGGCAAGAGGATACTTCGCGGACAGGTCCGATTTTACTGCCCGCGTTCCGAAGCTCTGGCCGTGGATCACGGCACCGAAGTCTTCGAGCGTAATTGATTCAGCATTTCCAGATGAAAATACAGTTACGTTATCGGGCAACGTGAGTTGACTCGTTATTTGGCTGGATGCATCGTGGTTTCCCCGGACGAGAAAGACTTTAACGCCAGCTTCCCGAAGAAGACTCATTTGCTTTGAAAAGAACAGTCCGGTGCTGTAATCGTTCCAATCACCGTCATAAAGATCACCGGCAATCACAAGAAAATCCACCTGCTCTTCGAGACAGAGATTAATGAGGTTTTCAAGTGCTCGTCGCGTGGCTCCACGCAACTTATGCACGGGAGCGCCTTCGTACTTCTCTAAACCTCGCAAAGGGCTATCAAGATGAATATCAGCAGCGTGAATGAATTTCATTAATAAACAACCCTGTGAAGATCGCTACGTTGCATGTTTACCTCGAAGTGAAGTCAAAGCGTATACCCTGGATTGAATCCCGGCAATTTAGTCGGGGAGAAAACCAGAGATCGAGTGTTGGGGTCTCGCAACGTCAGATCGAGGACCTCAATCATATTGCCTCCGTTCAAAAAACGCAGAATTTCAGAGATCACCAAAGCTGCCGCGACCGTTCCAACAAATGGTGCGCCGACACTGCGGGTCGCAAGGAGTACCAGACCGCATTCATCCATGCCTTCGGAAGCCAACATTTGATATACAGACGAATCGGCAAGAGACCGGTTTGAGACCGTTTCCGTACCACCCCATTTGCTCCGGGCGGTGGTCGATGCTGGAAAGGTATGCAGGCGAAGTGCGAGATACTCTATGGGACCAGAACCAAGCCCAGCCACAACAATCCAATCGAAACTAGCATCTTCATAGGCCGCTCGTGCGAGTGGATTATCAACACCACCGATTGCCAATCGAGGTTCATCACCTGTGAGCGTTATGCCGCCGGGAAATGGTCGTTCGACAATCGTCGTCCGGAATCCGCGGGTTTCGGCCCAAATGGCCATCGCGCGTGTTTTTAATTGGCCAACGAGGGAGCTGTTAATGAGCAATGAAGTGCTGTCGTTTGAGGGTACTAGACGATCGAAGTCATGCAAAACGAGCGACACAGCTTTCGGGTTTTGATATGGAAGTAATCCCAATATCCATAAATAAGCTTGTCCAAGATGACCAAGTCCAATCATCCACAGCTTCGATGGAAAAATGACTTGATTTGGCCCGGCCTCGACATGTTCCCAATCCAAATTCTCCGGAGACCAATACGGTCGCACGGTAAATAGAGACATGTTCCGTCTTTCCAATCCGGTCTGAAAACTGCCGGGATTCGTGATGAGCCCCCTGGCCATCTTGGAAATGGCAACGGACAATCGTTCGTCGTGTCCCACGGGCGAGCTGTCGGTGCATCTTGCGGATAACCGCGACGGACGAAGACGGCAGATCGAAATCGGCAGACATCGCCGCTCGACCAACTCAACAAGGACAGCTACGCCGCTGATTTACTTTGCGAAGAGACCCTTCCGTTCCGGGCCAAATCCGTCAGGTTCTTATTATTCGCGTATTTGTCGGATCGGCGCACTGCACGAGATTTGTTCGTGCTTCGCCAGTAGAGCAATCGACCTCAGTTTCATGGCAAAGACCTGATTTCCATCATCTGAAATAGTTGTCCGTGCTCTCTGAAAAATTAGACGGTTCGCGGCGTACGATCTGATATCGCGAGGACACCAGTTGCGTCACGAACAGCACTAACGGCGAAATAATTTCGCCAATTCGCCCATGACGGCCTGAAACCAATTCCTCGGAGCAGACTTCGACAGAGAATTCATTTTCTTCGAAGTCAAGTCTGCCCTGACCCTGTTGAACTCTCTGACATCAAACAACGCATCACCTGTCTCTTCGGGTGGATGATGTGGACAGACTTTGTTTCGTAGCTGACCCATTCGGTCATTGGGTGTAAGCGTGCCGCGATTGCCATCATAATCCAAGTAGACTGATTGAGGGGGCTCCTTGAACCATGGCGTCAATAGTTGAACCGCGAGTCCAACAGCAGTTGACGCCAACACACCGTTTGACCATACGACTTGTGGAAGACTCCCCGCAGCGCCGTATTTGCTTGCTTCCAGCGCCAACTTTTCATCGGTAATCATCCCATAACACCGTAAGCACGGCTTGCCGGGCATCGAAAGAACGACTTGCCCTCCGATAAGGTATTTGTTGGCACCCAAGTCGTGCACATCCATTCCGATGTCGATATAGGGGATTAGATGCCTGCGTGCAAATCGTTCCAGCTGTTCGCGCTCTTTGAACGAATCGACGGCCCCGAGAATAATGTCGCAACGCTTCAAGTCATGGGTCATGTTGTGCCACGTATTGCAGCCAGAAATGACGCGCGGATGCTCCTGCAGGCCTCGAATGAGTCTTTCAGCGATGGCGACTTTAGTAGTCGCCGCTTCGACATCAGCGAGTGTGCCACCGACGAGTCGATTGGTGTTCGTTGCGGTAATGTGATCGGGATCAATTACCACAAATCCACCAATTCCGAGATGACTAGCCTGTTGGATTTCATGCGATCCTCCACCGCCCAGGCCGACGAAGCCAATCGTCGCCCTCTGTAGCTTACTATCACTATCGGCACCAAGAAAACTTTGACGATCTAAG
>DASYEA010000800.1:0-5817 GCA_036499265.1 Schlesneria sp.
ATTTGCTCCCAATTGACCTGGGCCGGAATGATGTATTCTTGGGAATGAACACGGTAATAGTCCCGCAATTCGATCTCGCTGACGGCGTGTTCCTTGACCCAACCCGACAACAACAGATCCGACATGAATCTCGTTGAAAGGTTCCTCTTCACGTATTGCAGCACAGATGTTCGTTCGTCGCGTGATAGCTCATCCAGTTCCTCAAGATGATTTGCAGCAAGCGTGGATTTGATAAGAGCACGGGATTGCGATTGGAGTTTTTCCACTTGGATGATCGGCAACCGTGATGCGATCTCTTCGATGACTAGTCGTCGTTGAATGTATTCTGATAATTCTCGTGCGACGGCCGCGTCCATCTGCTCCGCGTGTGTTACGAGCGTGAATCCTTTCGGCTGGGCTTGGTGGGCGTAGACGCTGTAGCGGCTGAGGACTTCGCCATTCAGAATCCGCTCGCCATTCACCGTTGCTGCGACCCGCTCGTTATAAGTCGCCGCTGCATTCTTCCACGGTGTCTTTGCCGCTGCCGAAGATTCAGGATTGTCCGACGCAGTGGCCTCGTCCGAAAACACGGAAGACATCCATACAGCAGCCCCGAATAATTGACCGGCCCCAGGACGATTTTCGGGCCACGTGGCATCAGCCGGCAATTCCCAAGCTGCGATCGGGATATCCGGAGATTCGACGGGAACGCAGAATGACTCTAGAGCGAGAACGAAAGCGACAGAGCAAGCCTCGTAGTGGCTCATGAGAGTTTCCCCGTACGCGAAACTTTGATGACAATTCACGGCGACAGACGCTACGTCGACGCCGAAAACGCGTCAATTTGAAAGAGTCTATTTGGCTGCCAATCGGCCCTTATTGTCTTCGCGTTGCCAACGCAACAGCGACTTGTGCCAACTAAGCCCAACGGCCTTCACACAAGGTCTTGGCAATCTTGGGCTACGGTATCGCGCGTCACTTCGTTTCCGTGGTTTCCGCGTTCGCATTTTTCAAACGATTGCGAGTTTCGCTGCGAGTCGCTGACGTCTGCAATTGCGTGCGATAGTCATGCAGCGGCCGCTGCAAAATCCGTTCGATGACTTGCTTGCGAATGGCCCAGTCACTATCAGAGACTTGAGCTTCGTGATGCCAATCTTCGAGCGTCTGCACGCCCTTGTCGGCAGCGACCAGACTGCGATCGACATCTGACATCTGACGTCGAGCCGATTTGACGGGAAACGACTGTCGCGATTCCCAGCGATTTCGCAGTGTTTGCAGCAATCCATTTAGCGTGTCGTAGCGACGCCCGGCATCGGGAATCGTCTCGGGATGCTTGATCAACAGTTCGATCGCCGTCACGACGTTGCGTGTCGAACCATCCACTGTCGGCGCGAAGTAGATCACGTGTAGACGATGCTCCAGTTCAGACACGGCATCCGTCTGCCCACGCGACTGTAAATCGGCGATTTCTTGTCTGGCAAAGTAGCTGACCAGCGGATCATAAGGTTGTAGATGCTTTGCGACTTCGGCGATCAGTTCAGCGGTCGGCTCATGAGCGGCGACTCCCAGAGCCGTGAAGTAGGCCTTACGCCATTCGTCTTCGGGGTGCTTCGCGGATTTGTCATCGGTGTGACCGACCTGTTGGACTACGGACTGGCGACGATTCTGCATCTGTTCTTTCAGAGCCTTGCGGTACTCCCACCAGTGAGATTCCGGATTTTCTTGAACCAGCTTGTACTGCGTGGCAACTTCGGAGAGTCTTCGCAACAGGTCTGGTGAGACGCGGCGATCGCCAAGCCATTCCAGCAATCTGGACTTCCGCGATCTTTGCACTTCTTCTTCGTCCTCAGTCGCGGATTCGTCTGGAGTCGCAAACGGAGCAGCGCTGGTCCGAACGGCGGTCAGGACTTGTTGTGTTTCTTGCAGCTTAGGTGCCCAGCGAATGAGTTCCAGTGGAGCTCGCAAGGCCAGGATCCCATTGCCTGGGGCATTCGTCCAACTACCCGCTTCCGAACAGATCTCGGCCAAAGCGGCGTGATCGTAGGCTGGGAAGTTAAGCAGAGCTGACCAATCTAATCCACTGCGAGCCAGCAGTTGACGCACGTGTTGGGCCTGAAGTCGCATCGGCAGATCTTCAGGGGCGAAGGCTTCTGGCGTGTTTGCACCCAGCAGTAGGAACTCTCCAGCGGCAGTCTCGATCGCGATGACTTCATGAAAAGCGCGTCTCATTGACTGGACGACGATCCGCAACGGATCGGGCCCATAGTCCACGCACTGGAACCGCTGACAGAAGATCCCGCCATCAGCCAGGCAGCGCGATGCATGCTGGTAATGGTCCGCGGTAAACATCGTGCCGCCAGCGACAATCGACGACGGAGGTGGTGAACTGAGAATGACATCAAATCGTTCGTGACTCGACATCACGGCCAACGCCGGCGGAATCGTCACCAATTGCACTCGCTCGTCAACGAGCGGATTCAAGCCGGTTTCCGTCGCCAGTGGGCCGCGGATCACGTCGGTCAGGTGCCGATCGTTTTCGACGCAGACAACTTCGTGCGTGGGGAATTGCAGACACGTCGCCAGTGGAATACCGCCAGAAGCCCCCAGCAGTAAGACTCGGTTCGGCTGCTCGACCAGCACCAGGGGATAGACCGCTTGCAGCACTTCGGGGGCAAACTGCGGATACGCTTCGGTGTTCGCCGAAATGACGGCTCGGGGAATTCCATTCTCGCGCAGATGCAGTTCCAGGCCGTGCGAACGCCAGACCGTCAGCGGACCGTGGGTCCCTTCTGTGCCGTAAATCGCATGAGCATCATCCAGCATCGGCAGCAGTCGCGACTCCCAGCCGATCCGATGTGCGACGAATGAGGGAGTCGAAAACAACAGCTTCGCCACGAGAGCAGGGTTGTGATGGCCGCTCCAGAGCGGCACTGACAGGCTGAAGACACAGCAGAACGCAATTCCGGCTCGCATCGGCCACGCCCGTCTCATTGGACCAGATGTCGCCAGGGTCACGAGCGATGTCAGGACCAGCGTGCCGCAGATCAGAGCCAGCATGAAACTCAGGCTGGTTACCTCAAAGCAGAATTGAGTCAGCACGAATCCAAGAGCTATTCCGACGGCGGCCAGTCCTCGCCCAAATGAACCAGCACCACGAGGCGCGACGGCGGACATTCCATAGCCGGCGGGTGCCATCAGAACCATCAGTAGTAAGACACGAAACGTCGTCAGCGACGTGATGGATGTCAGCGAAGCGGTCGCCCACAATGCGAATCCAACGACCGTCGGATACGTGGCGAGCAGCAACGCTCCGCAGGCAGCCGGGATCAGCGTCTGCCAGGGGGCTTGTGCTGTCGATTTCGTTCTTCTGCTCTGCAGCAGTTGACCGATACCGAAACCAAGCGCCAGTCCCATCCACTCGGCGGAATAAACTTGCCAGGTATTCGGCATCAACTGACCAGTGAGACGCATCAGTACGGCAATCAACCCACCAATCGCGACCATGGCCACAGACTGTATCAATCCCGCGCAGACATTCACGCCATCAGTTTCGGAGTCTAAGTCTACAGACCACTTAACGTCGTTTTGATCTGCTGCAAGTCCGAGCCACTGAGCCGCTCCCAGCAATCTCGACAGAACCAGGATCCCCACGGCGCAGGCAACCGTACACCAGGCCCCGATCCAAGGTGCCAGCAGCAAAGCACTGATTCCCACACCGACTGCGAGTCCAAATGCCATTCCAGTAGCAAGTCCGCTGCGATTCCATCGGCCAGTATTGGAGTCGAGTACTCCGATCAAAAAACTGGTCGTGAGCCAGCTTGTCACGAACGAAACAGGGACCGCCATGCCTAATCCAAGCACCAAGCGAGTCGACTCGGAGGCGAGCAGCGACATCGGCACGAACGGCATCAACATTGCCAATCCCGCGATGATCCATGGCTGAAGCAAGGTCCAAGTGCAGGCAATAACCGCCAATTCAGATGGATTCAAATAACGCGACAGCGAGAATCGTCGCCCGGCAACAACTCCACCAGCAACCATCAGGATCGCGGCGTTCGTAAACGCTCGATCGTCGCTCCAAGTGAGTGCCCAGGACAGACCAGTGGCAACAGCCAAAATGCCGACCAGGACACCACTTAAGGTGGCAACCCAAGGGCAATTCAATGCCCTGCGACAAGTCGCGTACAAACGTTCCGTCAGATGACCAGAAACCATGGCGTCCATGCCCCCCCATTCAAAGTGGTCAGCCAAGCCTTCCGATCAGTCTTGGCCTCCGCAAATGGGGGTTCTAGCGGAATGCGGCAAAACTCAGCAAGATCGGTTACCGGCATATTCCGCCGTTTGGCAGGTAACTAAGGGTCATATGCCCGCCATTCCTCCGTCCGCTGAAGCATGCGGTTCGACCGAGTCCCGTGCCAATAAGGTTCGCAAGAATTCACAATGAGCTAAACGCTCAGCATTGTAGAACTGGTCAAAACGGTCCTGCATGTCCTTCAAGGTCAGCGAGTCACTCGTTTCGCAGTGGGCTGCGGCGAAGAACGCTCGCGAAAGCGCGACATTGTCCGAGATCTCATCTGCCGCCTCGAGGGCGGAATCGGAACAATATTCAGCAGTCATTCTTGCAGCTACTGCGGCGTAGAAACTCGCGCATGCCGCGGTATGTTCAAGCGACATTCGCTCGACCTCTGCCACGCAATCCATTCTTGCTCGCATTTCCTCTTCATCGGCTTTGGCGATCTTGACCATACTCGACAAACGTGTCAGGGAATCGCCTGGTTCGCGGCAAAACTGTTCGGCCATCTTCAAGGCGTCGCGCCCTACCTCAGTGGGAATGCGTGAATCGACTCGACGGCAGCAATGACATGCGAACGCCAACATGAAGGAAGTGGATGCCGAAAGTGCCAACGTTCGAATGATTTCGCCCGGGTTATCGCCCTCGTTGGTGAAAGTTCGCTTCATATGCCCTCCAGCGACCGTGGGTCAAAGTGATCATCTCATTCGACCCTATTCTCGTTGTCGTTTGTCCTGAGACGCAAGCAGGAAGTTGTCACCCGACATCAATCCACAGCCCATTCCTAACCATCCGACGAATCCGCATGACGAAGTGTACAACCGGATCATTTCGGATCGTGAGTCAGGACCAACCGCCGTGGTAAGTCCGGCACCGATAATCATACCCCCGATTGTTCCCATGCAGATGTTTCGACGATGAACGCCGGGCACCGTCAAAGCTGCGATCGCTGCACCTGTTGATATTCCCACGATCGCGAAGAGAAAGCTGGCGAGGAGCAGTACGATGACGAAGCTCACGAATGGTGGGTACTCGTTAAAATCGTCCCCTGGAGGTGTGTAGATCGCGGCAAAAATACCGGCGATGACCGCAGGCACCAGGCCAATCGTGCCGCCCAGTACCATCCGCTTGCCGAGCAACTCTTGATCCCCCGTGCGACCAGAGCCTTCGATCGCGGGGTTGTCGACAGGGATCAGGTTTTCGCCCCCCGGCACGTTATGTCCGATCAAAACTCGCAGGGACAACAACAAGCCAAGATGCAACGTATCGAGGGTACTGATGCCGTACAGAACCGGTGACAGTGCCCCGTAGGCTCCGCACAAGGCGAAGATCATGCCAATGCCGATTCCCTGACTCGTCCGGCCAGCAAGGATGAATGGCCACGCCGGGGTAAATCCGACTACTGCCCCCAGAACAACGCGCAGCAGGATCGATAGTGCTTTCATATTTGAATCTCACCGTTACTCATCTTAAGCAACGGGGTGGCCGATTTTGGAGGGTCTCGCGAAAGCCCGGTTTACTCATGCCGAGATTGTGATCGACATCGA
>DASYEA010000801.1:0-2274 GCA_036499265.1 Schlesneria sp.
CGAGAAGGCTACTTGAAGAGCCGGATGCGGCACACAGGGGAGAACGGCATGCTAACGATCACGCGTCACGAATCGCTGCCTGGAACCTCCACACTGCGTGACGAACTCTGGTTGCCTCACCCGATCAACGATGTCTTCGGCTTTTTCGCTGACGCCTTCCAATTGGAACAAATTACGCCACCTTGGCTGCACTTCCATGTCCAGACACCAAAACCCATTACGCTGCAATCGGGTTCATTGATCGATTACAAGCTGCGATTGCACGGGATCCCGATTCGGTGGCGGACCGAAATCAGCGACTGGGAACCACCCTATCGGTTTGTGGATCGGCAATTACACGGGCCGTATCGTCTCTGGCGGCATCTGCATACGTTTGAGGAACGCGATGGCGGAACCCTCGTCAAAGATCACGTGGACTATGCTGTCCCCGGAGGTAGCCTGATCGACCGGTTCTTTGTGCGCCCCGACTTGCGGCGGATTTTTGCCTTCCGTCATCAGAAACTGCGGCAATTGTTCGGCCAGTCGTTGCCGACGACTACTGAGGTTGAAAGAGGACAACCTTGACTCGATCGCCATGATTACCCTGCGCATCGGTTGACGCCATCGCGCTTGGTTGACGGTCATCTACCCCTTGTGGTACGTCTGTCAGTTCGAACGGATGATGGACAGATTGTGGGAAGACTTACGGAAGATCATGGATTTTATCGCTGCGACTTATCGGCTGACCTGCTCGGGTGCCGATGTCGAACGCTTGAGTCACGATATTGCGCTCGAACAAACCGTAGAAGTCCCCGATGCACTCATCGCGTGTTCCGACTTGCGTGAAGCGGTCGTCGGTCGAGTCAGGTCGATTTCGGCAGTCGGCTCCCCCAGTGGGCCTGGTTCATCAGAACAATTTGATGTCCGAATCGACTATCCCGCGGATCTGGCGACAGGCTTGGGAGCGCTCATCAACCTGATCTACGGCAATATTTCGCTGAAGCAGTGCATCCGTTTGCGCGATCTGCAGTTGCCCGATTCTGTGCTGCGGACCTTTCGCGGTCCCAATTTAGGGATTGAGGGATTGCGGCAGACTTTGGGTGTTTACGGTCGGCCATTGCTGGCAACCGCGCTGAAACCACGCGGATCGACGCCCGAACACCTCGCCAACCGAGCCAACCAGTTTGCCGCTGGTGGCGGTGACCTCGTGAAAGACGATCACAATCTGATCGACCATTCGTTTGAGGCCTTCCGCGAACGAGTCACGTTGTGTCAGCAGGCCACAGTCGCAGGCAGCCAAGAATCGGGACGCCCGTGCCTGTATTTTCCAAATCTGGCAGGACCGACGGGTGAACTGGAACGTCGAGCCGAGTTGTTGGTGCGACTGGGGGTTCGCGGAGTCCTGATCGCGCCGTTGATCGTCGGACTGGATCACGTCCGCCATCTGGCAGACCGCTTCCCGCTGGCATTCATGGCGCATCCCACCTTCGCCGGTGCCTATTTTCACGACGGAACGCATGGCGTTGAACCGGGCCTGCTGCTGGGAACACTATTCCGCCTGGCAGGCTGCGATGCCACGATCTATCCCAATCTCGGTGGACGCTTCTCATTCACCGCCGATGACTGTCGCCAGATCGATCGGTTGGCTCGAGCACCATTGGGTGAGCTCCGCTCGGCCTGGCCGTCCCCGGCAGGCGGCATGTCCTACGATAATCTCGAGCAAATGGCGAAAGATTGCGGCGAAGACTCCATCTTTTTGATCGGTGGGGCGCTGCTTGGTGATTCGGCCGATCTCAAATCGAGCACCGCGCGATTCCGCGATCAAATCGCAGCGTTGTTCCCAGCCTCCAAGTCAGTCGCACCGTCCTTCAACGAAGTCGTGTCGGCCTGCGAGTTCCCAGCCCCTCGGCTGACGCAACGACTGCTCGAACATCTTCGCTTCGTCAACAGCTTCCATTGGGATGGCCGAGAACCCGTCGCGTACAAAGCCAGCGAAGAGCTTCCTTTTCGAAATGTCAGCCGAACCGAGCTAATCGGCACCGCTGGTGAGCAAACAGCGTTTGACTTGCGATACTTCGAAATTGGCAACGGTGGTCATTCCAGCCTGGAAAAGCACGTCCACACACACGTCGTCATCGGCGTGCGTGGCAGCGGCAAGCTGATCAGTGGAGAGAACCGAGTCGACATCAAGCCGTTTGATGTCGCCTACGTCCCGCCGCTGCAAGTGCATCAACTCACGAATGAATCGAGTGAGCCGTTCGGGTTCTTCTGCATCGTGAATCACGATCGCGACCG
>DASYEA010000802.1:0-6574 GCA_036499265.1 Schlesneria sp.
GTTGATAGGGGCTTCGAACCCGGGAATCAGCCGCTTGTTGCTGTTCGTCGTCGGACAGCAGAATGCCATGAGCGACGGAGCATGATGCAGAATGCCGCCGATGGCGAACATCGCCGTTTCTGACATCCCCGCATAGCCTGAACCCGCGAACAGGTTGTTCGCACCGTTCCACAACGAGAAATGCAGATGCAGCCCTGACCCATTGTCGTTCCACAGCGGCTTCGGCATGAACGTCGCCGACTTGCCATGTCGAGCCGCTACGTTCTTGACGATGTACTTGTACAGCAGCAGATTGTCGGCCGTCTTCACGAGCGGAGCATAGCGCATGTCAATTTCACACTGACCTGCCGTCGCCACTTCGTGATGCTGCGCTTCTACTGGCACACCGCAATCCTGCAGCGTCAACATGATCTCGGTCCGCAGATCCTGCAGCGTGTCGACCGGCGGCAACGGGAAGTAACCTTCCTTGTAACGGACCTTCTGTCCGTTGTTACCGCGCGATTCCACTCGCCCGCGATTCCATTGTCCTTCGATACTATCCAAGTGGTAATACGCTTCGTGTTCGTTCTGATCGAACCGAACGTCGTCAAAGACGAAGAATTCGGCTTCTGGACCAAATTGAGCCGTATCCGCCAGGCCCGTCGATTTCATGTAATTTTCGGCTTTGCGGGCAACATTGCGCGGATCTTTGGCATAGTCTTCGCGCGTGATCGGATCCTGAATATTGCAGGTCATGACCAGCGTTTGAGACATAAACGGATCAACAAAAGCCGTTCCCGGATCGGGAACAACCAGCATGTCGCTCTCATTAATGGCCTGCCAGCCGCGAATCGACGACCCGTCAAATCCAAATCCGTCTTCAAAACTCTTTTCAGACAGGGCGGTGACAGGAATCGTGAAATGTTTCTGGTTCCCCGGAAAGTCCATGAACCGCAGGTCCACGGCACGAACTTCTTTCTCTCGACACAGGGCTAAAACTTCACGAGGGGTCGGGGAATGCACAGACTCGGTCTCCATTGGGCGCACAAAGGATGCGGTCAGGGTGTGGTTCTGACCCACAATATGCAAACACAGTACCGCCGAGCAAGCGGCCCGGATAAATCGGGATCGCAAACCAAGTTTTCCAGTGCATTACCCGCCACACCGCGCTCCCAAGAACCAAGAACGGTTTTTCAACCAGTCATTAGCGAACATCGATCAATCCGACTAATCTCAACAGTCATCATGCCACGATTTGCGATCCTGACCCACGACCACCCATACTTCCACTGGGATTTCCTGCTGGAACAAGGTTCGACCTGTTGGACGTGGCGGTTGTTGCAAAGTCCCGACGCGGCCAACCAGATCCCCGCCGAGCCACTCCCAGACCATCGAATCCTTTACCTCGATTACGAAGGGCCCCTCAGCGGTGATCGTGGCAACGTGACACGCTGGGACTGCGGAACATACGATTTGCTCTCCGATCACCCCGAGAAAATCGTCGTGATGCTCCACGGTCACCAAATCAACGGCGAAGTCACGATGCACCAAAGCGACGATGGATCATGGCACTGGCTTCGCAAACCAAAGTAACAGGCACACTCCGTAGGCCGTGGCTGTTCTCGATTGCTTAGTTTTCCAATCCTTGAGACGCCAGATGTCGATTCCCTTGGCCAAGCCGCCTATCCCACGAAGTGCTCACGTACCAGCCGCTTAAAATCATGCTCGTTCTTCACCTTCTGAACCGCCTCGCGAAACGAAGCAAAGTCCGGCAACGTCTTTGCAAAGTAGCACGCCACGCGCGGTAGCCTCTTCAACGCCAGATGGTTGCCATAGAAGTCGAACTCACTGGCGACGAGCTGCAATAGCACCCGAGCCCTCTCCCCCAAGTTTGGCGGAGCCACTGTCGCACCACCGGTCACGAGTGACCGCGCCTGTTGAAAAATCCACGGGTTGCCCAGGCATCCCCGTCCGATGGCCACTCCATCAGCACCGGTCTCTTTTAAGAAGCGAATGGCATCGACCGCCTCACGAACACCACCGCTTCCCATCACCGGAATCTGCACGGCCTGCTTCACGCGAGTCACCACGGACCAGTCCGGCCCACCGACATACGACTGAGCCACACTGCGCGCATGCACATCGACGGCTGCGGCACCGGCCCGCTCTGCCAACTGCGCGATCTCGACCGCCGTCTCTCGCTCGGCATCGGGACCAGAACGGATCTTGAGCGTGACAGGAATATCGACCGCGCGCACGACCGCTTCGACCAGTCTGGCGATCGCAGGAGGATCGGCCATTAACGCCCCCCCTTCGCCACGTCCAATCAATCGACGAATCGGACATTCGAAGTTCAGGTCGACGATCGAGAACCCCTGTTCAGCCACAACCTTCGCTGCTTCGGCGAGGATTTTCGGGTCATTGCCGCTGATCTGACCGACTGAAGGCCGTTCCGTTGGCGACGTATGCAACAGCTTGATTGCACGGCGATCTCGCTTGGCGACATCGCAACCATCAACGCGTTCACCACAAACGAGGCTGGCGCCGAGTTGTTTGCAGATCAATCGAAAGGGATAATTCGTGTGCTCCTCCATCGGAGCCAGTGTGATGGGGTGCGAAACCGCGACGGAACCAATGCGCATTCAATGATCCAAACTCAAAAGACGATGTCATCCGGCACGGAATCATTAGAACGCATCCCGCTTCACCGTGGCGTCCCGCGAACAGAATGCCGCTTAGTCTAACCCATGTTTCAACGCGAAACCAAAGTGCTACCAGCACTAGCCGCGGCCGGTATTGCGGACTCGCCGATCGAGAAACGCCCCTAACGCTTTTTCGTAGGGCTCGTCGGTCCGCAACTTCAAATAGTCAACCCCGCTGTTCCCGCTCTGCCTGGCGAGTTCCTGACAGAACTGCTGGTACTTGTCGAGGTACTGCTTGCGCAGCCGATAAGGATCCGCAAGGATCTGGTGGCCAGCACGTTCGAGGTTACGAAATTCCGTCGGACGCTTAAAGGGAAAGTCTTCCTCTTCGGGAGCAACCACTTGAAACAACACCACCTCGTGCCGTGCCGCCCGGAATAGCTTAAGGGCCGCAACCAGGGGTTCGATCCGATCAAAGCAATCGCTGATCAAAAAGATCAGGCTACGTTTTTTCAGCGACGGCAAGACCTGCGGAAAGACCTCTGACAACTGAGTCTCTTTCCCCGGCTTCCGAGCTTCCAGCAGATTGATAATCTGTTGAAACGACTGTCGGTTCGTCGACGGTTCGTGTCGATCAGCGATCTTGGTATCGAACGTAATCAGCCCGCAGGCATCTCGTTGGGCCAGCAGCAGGTAAGCCAGCGCCGCTGCCAGTTGCCGAGCGTAGTCGAACTTCGAAATCGTCTCGCCGCGGTAAGCCATGCTTCCCGAACAATCGACGATCAGGTACGACCGCAGGTTCGTTTCCTCTTCGTATTCCTTGATGTAGTAATGCCCCGTCTTGCCGTACGCCCGCCAGTCGATGTGCTTGATCTCATCACCAGGGTAATACTGCCGATGCTCGACAAACTCGACCGACGATCCTTTGAAAGGGCTCTTGTGCTGCCCGATCATGTACCCCTCCACCAACAGCTTCGCCACCACCTCTAACCCGCCAAACTTGGCGAGTGCGGTCGGATCGGAAAGCGATTTGGTGGGGCGAAGAGCCATTCAGATATCGAGCCAGATCAAACAGGAGAGAAAACTTCGTGAACCTGCAGTCGACGAGGATAGCCGATCCCCGCGACTGTTTCACTGTTGGGCGGCTCGGGGCCAGATTCCAATGGGCTCTTTGAGCGCGGCGGCGTGAGCCCCCTGGCCTCTTTTCTGGGGGGGGGGCGTGAGGCCCTTTTCTTCTACACGATCTTACGAGCCAACATCCGATCAAACCGCCCTGAAAGCGACCAGAGTCCATCCGATTAAGGAGAAATCGAAGACAAGCGTTACGATGGCAGCGACGTAGCTGACCGATAGTTTGATTCGCGGCCAGAATAAGTAGTGAACCAAAAATCCGATGCAATCGCCGATCATGAAACTAACCACACTAGTAGCAATGATCACCACAAACATCGGTGCCTGATAGCCATCTCTCATTGGAAATTGCACATGAAAAGTCGCCAGAAAGAGCAACACGACGAGACAAGGCCACAGCACCAAACGGAAGGAAATATTCATTGCCGACTGCAACGCATCGCCAGAGGACTGCGAGACTCCGCTCTGCGACACTTCGAACTGTTGAGCGGGTTGCTTATTCATGGCTGTGAATTCAATTCTTCGGGTACATCAGCACTACCGCCCATCCCCACAGTGTAAAATCAAAAATTAAAGCCATCACGATTGCTGTTTTGATCGTGGCTGAACGTCCCATCGACTGCGCGATGCAGTACGCGATACTTCCGATCACACAGCCCACGATAATTGACATGTAGATTGAAGTCATCAATCCCATGGCAATTGACGGCCAGAGATCGTGTCGAGATTCCGAAAATATCCTGAGCGGGCCAATGAAATAGCTCGTCGCTGCCAAAGCAGGCCAGCACAGCGTCCTGACCGCTGCAGAGGTGGCGGTATGTTCCCACTCCGCAGCGATGCGAGCGGCCTCGCGTTGTTGTTTTCGCTCGGCATCGGTGATGAAGGGAAAAGCAGCCATTTGTGCAACTACTGGCCTTTATCAGCCGTCCGCCGATAGAACGAGATTCGAGACGATTTGCACCCATCCAAACAGCATCAGATCGACGATCAACGCCATCGCCATCACGATATAGTTGAGTGGAAGCGGGCTTCTTCTCCAAAAGAGATGATGGGCGACCCATCCCACAATGCTTCCGGCGATCAATGATCCTATCGTGAGCAGTGACAAAAACGCGATCAAATGCATTACGCCCGCGTCCGGGTCGATCAGTACCCACACTAAAATCGCAGCGGCACAGGGCCATGCGATGATATTGATGGCAACATTGACTGCCATCTGCTCCGCGATTCCGGATTCTCGAGCAGCTTCGCGATCCCGCCTCTGGTCCTCAATGGAAAGCGCCGGCCGGTCAACCTGATGTGAGTTCATCCCCGAAGTATCCATGGCTGCAAGGAATCAAGCCAGGATGCTGGTCGCCACAGAACCATGCACATCCGTCAATCGGAAATCGCGTCCGCTATAACGATACGTCAGCTTCGTGTGATCGAGCCCCATCAGGTGCAGGATCGTCGCATGCAGGTCATGGACGTCCATTCGATTTTCCACAGCGTTCACACCGACTTCGTCCGTGGCTCCATAAGTCAGCCCACCCTTCACTCCCCCGCCCGCCATCCAGACCGTGAAGCCTGTGTGATGATGATTGCGTCCTTTCGAACCTTGAGCCGTCGGCGTGCGACCAAACTCACCGCCCCACAGAATCAGCGTCTCATCGAGCATTCCTCGCGACTTCAGGTCTTGCAGCAACGCGGCGATGGCCTGATCACTTTTCCCGGCATCACGCTTGTGGTCCATGATGTCGCCATGAGCGTCCCAGGGCTGGCCCGCTCCGTAGTACAGTTGCACCATGCGGACGCCGCGTTCCACCAATCGACGAGCGATCAGGCAGCCGTTGGCAAATTCGCCCTCACCGTACGCAGTTCGAGTCGCCGCCGATTCCAAGCCGACATCGAATGCGTCCTGAGCCTCGAATTGCATCCGAAACGCCATCTCCAGCGACGCGATTCGCGCTTCCAACTCAATATCCTGCCCGCGTGCAGTCAGGTGCTTTTCATTCATCGCTTGCAGGACATCCAGCACTTTGCGTTGTTCTGGTGTTGTCAGATGCTTGTTGTTGAGGTGCCCGATTACCTGCCGGGGGTCGATCTTCGAGTTGTTGATATGCGTTCCCTGGTAGATCCCCGGCAAAAAGCTGTTGCCCCACAAAGCGGGCCCCACGACCGGCTTGCCGGGACAGAGCACGACATAACCGGGCAGGTTCTGATTCTCGCTCCCCAAACCGTACGTCAGCCACGATCCCAGACTGGGCCGGATCGGTTGTTGCGATCCGCTATTCATCATGAACAAGCCCGGTTCATGATTCGGAGTCGTTGTATGCATGGACCGAATCACGCACAGATCATCAGCGCAATTCGAGAGATGAGGATACAGCTCACTCATCTCAATCCCGCTCTGGCCATATTTGGCGAACTTGAACGGGGACGGCATGAATTTGCCACCGGGCCCCGATTTCCCTTCCTGTTCTTTCAATGCCGGCTTGTAGTCGAACGTGTCGACGTGCGACGGCCCGCCATTCATGAACAGGAAGATCACTCGCTTCGCTTTGGGCTCAAAGTGCGGAGTCCGAGGAGCCAGCGGATTGCCAGAATCCACCGTCGCCAAACCCGCTCGAGCCGACTGCTCTGCCAGCAAGCTACCCAATCCCAACATGCCAAACCCGGTCCCGGTCCGGCGCAGCATCTCGCGACGCGACAACATCGAAGGGATATTCCAAGCCTGCTGAGATGGCGTCGTATTGTTCATGCCTTGCTTTCGCATTCAATGTAGTAGGCACACTCCGTGTGCCGTGTCTCTTCTAAATGACCGTGCGCAATTCTGCTCGTTT
>DASYEA010000803.1:0-1819 GCA_036499265.1 Schlesneria sp.
CCGTAGAACTTCCGGACCACGTTCGCGTCGAATCGATCGACCGCATCAAGCTGACCGAGCAGTTCAACCAGATGACCGAGGTCGCGTTCGGTCGGGAGCGCCTCGATCCGCTGTGCCGCTTGCTCTCGTTGGCGTCGCCACAATCGAAGCAGCTGCCGACGGATGCTCTTGATTGCAAACCGCGTGAAGGATCGGCCACAATCCGGGGCGTATGCATCGATCGCTGCGATCAACAACCTGAATGCAATAAGCCTTGCACCAGGAACCTCGAGCAGAGTTTCAAACTTCCAACCCAACGCTCGCGCGACGCGAATGTTTCTCTTGATCAACTGCAGTCGAACCTCCCGGGCCTCGACCGTGCGGCGCTGCTGCCGCAACCGTTCGAGCCTGGCGAAGCCCTCTTCGTTAAATGCCGTTCTCGTCATCGTGCAATCTTCCTTGATTCTGCGAGGCGTCGCAGAGAACCCAAGATCTTCCTCTCGCGCTGGCCAATCGCCTGATGGCAGTGACCGCTTTGTTCGCCCATTTCTTTTTGCGTCAACGATTCCGTTCCCAGGCCATACCTGCGACCCATGAACTCGCGGTCACATTCGTTCAATGAATTCAACAAGAACGGCAATTCGTCATGCAGCTCAGGGTCCTCCCGGCCGTGCGACTCGTCGAGGAACTCCGACCGTCGACTTCTTGCCCTGCGTTCCCTCGCCACCTGCGCCCATAGCCGATGTCGGATCCCGCGACAGGCGTAGCCAGAAAACGTTGCCCCAGCGCCTGGCTGGAACGTGTCGACGGCGATAATCAACGCGAAGCACGCTGTCGAAAACGCGGCATCCAGATCGAGCGATCGCCCGTGGCGCCTGGTCATTAACCACGCCAATCGGATGTTATTTGCAACGATCTCGTTGCGCAATTCCAATGCCTCGACGACGAGGCCTGCGGCTCTCAAGCCCTGGAGTCGTGCGAAGTCGTCGGTGTTGGTGAAGATCAATGACATTAGATCGCCTGGTCGCTTGAGGTATCTTGCTGCGCAATTCGCTCGATCTGCTGCACGGTTGATTTCTTCGCTTTCCGAATCCGTCGTGGACCGAGAATGGTTTCCCGGGTTTCGATCTGGCCAAAGCATTTGCGGCACTCGCGGTATCGGCGAACCCACTGGCCATTGGCAGCGACGATCGTCTGGAGAACGCGCATGGTGCCACCGCAGGCGCACTTGAAAGCGGTTCCGTTGGGGGACTGTCTTGGCATTAGGCTGACCCTCCCTTGGCTGACCCCGGATACAGCTTGGCGAGTTCTTCGCGCCATTCGGCCAGCGTTTTTTTAGGCGTCTCAGGCAAAATGTCGTCAGTGCGAACCTGCATCTCCGGTGGCTTCAAGGACTGAATCCACTCACGCGCCTTGTCTTCAAATTCGATACCTCGAGCCCGCCACGGGTCTTTTCCATATCGACCATCCAACGCGCCAGCTATGACCTCGCATTTTGCCCGGACCGTCGCGTCGGCAACGAACGAACAGACGAGTCGAAACACATGCACCTGCTCCGAGTCCGTGCAGAGCTTCGCGGCGAGCGCGAGTTCGTACACCTTCAGCGCCCCCGCTGCGGTAGCTAACTCCATGTCATTAACTTTCCCAGAAAGCGAAAAACAGTCTTCGGCCTTTCGTCTTCGGGGTGTCTCTGGCTTTTCGTTCATGTGGCGACCTGATGGCAGCTGTGACACCTTCGGCTTCTGGGGCTCACGATGACCCAGAGGTGACTGCAAGGATTTCCAGTTGGACGTGATCGAGCCGTTGATCATCGCGATGGCAGAAGCGACACTCATGCCAG
>DASYEA010000804.1:0-1581 GCA_036499265.1 Schlesneria sp.
AGCCACGATCCCAGGCTGGGGCGAATCGGCTGCTGAGCTCCGCTATTCATCATGAACAGGCCGGGTTCGTGATTGGGCGTCGTCGTGTGCATCGATCGGATCACACACAGATCGTCCGCGGATTTCGACAGGTGTGGATACAGTTCGCTGATCTCAATCCCGCTCTGGCCATACTTGTCAAATTTGAACGGCGACGGCATGAACTTGCCGCCAGGCCCCGACTTGCCTTCTTGTGTTTTCAACTCCGGCTTGTAGTCGAAAGTATCGACGTGAGACGGGCCGCCGTTCATGAACAAGAAGATGACGTGCTTGGCTTTCGGCTCGAAATGCGGGGCCCGCGGAGCCAATGGGTTGTTGGCTTCTGCCACGGCCACGCCGGCGGCATTGGCCTTCTGTTCGGCCGCGAGCAAGCTGCCCAGGCCCAGCATGCCGAAGCCCGTTCCCGTCCGCCGCAGCATGTCGCGCCGCGATAACAGGGCGGAAAGCATGCCGGACTGACCATTCTGCGTCTGCTTGTTCATGTCACGCCTTCAATGCTTGTTCAAAGTCGCGTTCAACGCGGAAGATGCTTGTTCAGTCGACGAAAGAGAATTCGTTGGTACCCAGCAACGCTAACGCATACTGTTCCCAAAAGGACAATTTCTTTCCGCCAGTCTCGCTCGTTGCCGCAGTACTCAGGAATGTAAGCCCCAATTGCAATTCATCGTCGGTGGGAGATCGACCGTAGAGCGATAGAAACGCCTGCTGAATCTTCGCCTCGTTGGTCGACTCGCGATTGGCGTTCAGTCTCGCCGCCAGCGCCTTCGCACGTTGCGTCATGAAGTCACTGTTCAGTACGAATAACTGCTGCAGTGGTACGGTGGTAATGCTACGTTTGTCGCTGGTGATGTTGGGGTCGGGGAAGTCGAACAGCCGCAGCAACTCATTCAATTCGTGTCGGCTGACGAACGCGTAAACCGTGCGGCGACGATTGCCTCTGGACGCCAGGTCAATCGGCGGTCCCCCCACTGTTCGATCCAGTTCGCCAGTGACAGCCAGCATGGCATCGCGCCAGGGTTCGACTTCCAGTCGCTGCCGATTCATTCGCCACAAGAGCTTGTTTTCTGGATCGACATCGGCGGGCTCAGGCCGATAGGCACTGCTTTGCTGATAGGTTGACGACAGCATGATCTCACGATGCAGCCACTTCAGTGACCAGCCGGAATCCATGAAACGTACGGCGAGCGTATCGAGCAATTCGGGATGCGTCGGCCGATCACCCAGTTGACCGAAATTGCTGGGGGTTCGCACCAGGCCAAATCCAAAGTGAGCTCGCCAGACGCGATTCACGATCACACGTGCCGTGAGCGGATTGTCTCGCGACGTAATCGCCTGAGCCAGTTCTGCGCGTCCGCTCCCCTTGCTGGCGAGTGGCTTTCGCTGACCATTCGTCAGTACGGCGGGGACCGATCGCGGCGCGACATCACCTTGCTTAGTTGGATTCCCCTGCAGGTAGATCTTCAAATCGCGTCCACTGGTCTCCATCAAGGAGTGGGCCATCGCAACTTGAACGGCATCGAACTCTTTCTTGAGACGATCCTG
>DASYEA010000805.1:0-1907 GCA_036499265.1 Schlesneria sp.
TGGAATGGGAGCCAAACTTCATTGGCTGCAACCAAGGTTGGATTGTCTTCGACGATTTTGTCCTGGTGATCGAAGCGAGCTTTCCGAATCAGGCCGCAGAGCTCATCAAAGAGATCCGCAAGACGACCGACAAGCCGATCAAATTTGTCTTCGATACGCACTGGCACGGCGATCATGCAGACGGCAATCCCATCTTGATCGCTGAAGGGGCCAGTGCCATAGCGTCAGAACAGGCACGCGAGCAGTTCGTGCAGAAGGGTATTCCATCCTACGAGAAGCAGAAGCAGGAAAAGCCAGCCGAGTACGGCAAGCTGAAGTACGGCGTTCCATCGCTGTACTTTCCCAAGAAAATGGTGATCGAAGATTCGAAGCAACGGGTTGAGTTGATCCACTTCGGCCATGGCCACACGGCCGGTGACGCAGTCGCTTGGTTGCCCAAACAAGGGATCTTGTTCACCGGCGATAGCTGCATCAACGGCCCGTTCAACTACATGGGCGAAAGCAACACCGCCAGTTGGATTGCGGTGCTCACGGAAATGTCGAAGTTGCCGGTGAAGATCATCTGCCCTGGCCATGGGGATCAAAGCGATAATCTACTGATTGAACAACAGCGGCGCTACTTCGTCGAATTGCGACAAGCGATTCAAGAAGGAATCAACGGGGGCAAGTCACTCGATGAGATCAAGAAGACAATTGACCTGCCTTGGTTCAAGGCTTGGACCGGCGTTGATGTTAAAGATCGAGTCGAAAACATCGAGCACGTTTACAAGGAATTGACGCAGAAGTCCTGACACCGTGTGGCGACTCTTGCGCCGGGGTTCGCTTTACTGACAGTGACTCTGAAGCTCGGTCACCCCATTGCGCAGGGCTGATTGATACAGCCACAGGTCGCCGCCGTACGCCAGCATGCGGAATCCCTGGTCCAGCAGTTTTTGTCCTCCGGCGACATCGGCTGTCATCATCGCCGCGACTTTGCCGTGCTGGCGGCAGGCTGCCAAAATCTGAGCGACCGCATCTTTGAACAGCGGATGATCGAACTGAGTCGGGATGCCCAGCGAATTGGAGAGGTCGAAGTGGCCAATCCACAGCACATCGATCCCGTCGACGGCGGCGATCTCTTGCACGTTGCGGACGCCGTCGACCGTCTCGATGAGCGCAATCAACATCGTTTCGCGATTGGCGGTCTGCATCTTCTCGACGATGTCGCCACCCAGGTAGTCATCGTGAGCGATTGTAAATGCGGCACCACGTCGACCGACAGGCGGATAGTTGGCTGAAGCGACGAGTGTCCGCGCCTGAGCTGCACTTTCACACATGGGAATCATGATTCCCATGGCTCCGGCATCCAGGACCCGAGCGACAAAGTGGTATTCCATCGCGGGGATTCGCACGAGCGGAATCGCGCTGGTGGTCATGGTCGTCGCCATCAGCATTCGAATCGTCTCGATGCTCCAACCGGTGTGCTCCATGTCATAGACGATGAACTCAGCACCGGCATTTGCAGCGAGTCGTCCAATACCCGTCGTATCGAACTCAAAGACGAACGTCCCAATCGAACGGCCACCATCCAACAGCTTTTGCTTGACGTGATTGGCCTTCATCGGATTTGGCTCGCTTGAACAGGGGTATCGATCACACAGACAGGATGAAAATGACATGACGGTGAGTTCGTGGCTCGGAGGGCGATAATCTATCGCGCGGCCAACTCTAACAGCTTTCGCCTCAATCCCGGCCGATCAATGACATCGCGATTGACGACGTCTGGTGGGACTCGCCCGGCCGACACTTCCACAATACTTTGGCAGGCTGCCTGACCGATTCCTTTGAACAGTTCGTCGGTCCAACAGACTGCATGCGGCGACAGAATCACGTTATCCAGTTTGAGCAATGGATCCGCCGAGTCGATC
>DASYEA010000806.1:0-2733 GCA_036499265.1 Schlesneria sp.
ACATCAATTTGGGGGGATCGCGTCTTGCAGATCATGATGCCTAATGGCCCCGCGTGAGCCTGATTGCCTTCTAATGGGTAGATGGCCAATTGAGCAGAGATCGCTGCTGTTCCGAGCGCTAGGGTGGCTACGCATCCGACCAAAACATGCATATTCGTTCTCCATTCTGAATGAGGACAGGATGGCGCGAACGTAGTGCCGGCTTGAATGGAGCGGGGACCAAAGTCACCGATGAGAAGGTTTCCGTCCGGCAACGCCGAGGAAGACATGAGCTAAGTGCACGGGGACTTTAGTCTCTGTAGAAATCAACAAAGCCTACTATGTTTGTAGATGAGCAAGGTCACCCCCCAACTCGAAACTTTCGTGAGGCGGCTGGCCAGATTGCTAAAGTGAGGTTGGCGCCAAAACTGGGGCCGACTGCATCTCTAATGGGATGAAAAGCTGCGAGATACGTAAGTCAACATTATTTGCCACTTCCAATCAATGAGGAGAGATACGGATGGGAAAGTCTAAGCGTGCGATCGCCTGTCTCTTGTTAGCGTTAACCGCAAGTGGAACGACGGCACAGGCACATGCAAAGTTGGATCATGCGAGTCCCGCAGCCGGAAGTACAATCGGATCTTCGCCAAATGAGGTGACGCTGTATTTTACGGAATCGCTCGAGCCAAAGTTCAGCGGCGCGGAGGTACTTAGTTCGGCTGGGACTCGGATGGACGGTGGCAGCAGCGCGTCCGGCAACACGCTGCGTATCGGCGTAAAAAGTCTTTCTCCTGGAGCTTACACGGTAAATTGGCATGTCCTTTCGGTCGACACGCACAAGACCCACGGCAGCTTCAGTTTCCACGTTGGCAATTGAATCAGAGAGACGAGGCCGACGACGTGGACTATTTGCTAGTGGTTTCTCGTGCGCTGCAATTCACGGCGACGATCTTGATGACCGGCGTCCTGTTTTTCCGTGCTTTGATTGCAGATCCGAGCGGGTTGTCGAGTGCGAAGGTCGATGTTGAGCACCAAGGTGAACGCCGCTGCGATTACCAACTGCGACTGATGCTCTGGATCGGTTTCCTGTTGGCGTTTGCCTCGGGCGCGGCTTGGTTCCTCGCTGTCAGTGGAGCAATAGAAGACGGTCCAATACGCCAAGCCATCGCCGACGGAACAGCCACGACCGTATTGACCGAAACCCAGTTCGGGCGGGTTTGGATCGTCCGAATCGTCGTGGGAGTCCTGCTTGCTGCTGTCGTGGGAACCGCAAAGTTGCAATGGATGGGGCGTCGGTCTTTCGAGTTGTCGTTAGCAGCAGTGTTTGCCGGAAGCTTGGCCTTCGTCGGTCACGCCGCGAGCGTGCCTGGTCTGAAGGGCGATATTCATCTCGCCTCGGATGCGTTGCATCTCATCGCCGTTTGCGCGTGGGTCGGAAGTTTGGTGCCCTATGCACTTTACCTGAAGGCAATCAGCGAAGATTCCCGTGCGTCGATTAAGGCTCAGGAGGCAACGAGGCGCTTCTCGAACCTGGGGTTCGTAGCGGTGCTCACAATCGCCACGACGGGCATTATCAATACGTACAATCTTGTGGGCAGCACGGATCTGCTCACGCAAACCCAATACGGCCAGCTACTATTGATCAAGGTGGCCCTCTTTATCGCCATGATAGGGGTGGCCGCGATAAATCGATTTTGGCTCACGCCTAGGCTGTCTGATCGAGATACAACTAAGCACCTAAGGCGCAACAGCCTAATCGAAACGTGTTTTGGCCTGCTCATCGTATGCATCGTTGCTGTATTGGGGACGATGCCGCCTGCAATGCTCGAACACGAGGCAGTCTGGCATTAGACGTCGCTGTTTCCGCGGTCCAGACTTCGAATTGGCGAGTCAAATTCCCTTCGATGCGAACGCCGAGCCCCTCGCGTCTGCTGTCGATTCCAAAGAAGGAGCGTTGTTGGCCCAATGGACCTTCAATACCGCGCGCGGCAACGTGAGGACACCGTGAGTCTATCAGCATTCTTGACAATTTCGTCGATCACCACTCGAGTTTTTGTCGGCAGCGTCGGTGTTCGAGGCCACAATATGTTAATCGGCGATTCACCACCCGACGACCCGTCAAGAACGGTCACAAGCCGTCCGCTCCGAAGATCGTCGTGAACTAGCCAGAAGGGAAGTTGTCCAAGACCGCATCCGGCCCTGATGGCGGCAAGCATCATCTCATAGTCGCGAATTTCGTGTTTGACCGGAATGACCCGCCGAGCAATGGAGCCATCTGGCTGCTTCAATGACCATTCAACATCGTGCTCGTGCCGCCAGCCCACAATGCAATCATGGTCGTCGAGGTCTGCGCCACTGAGCGGAGTTCCGCGCGCTGCCAGGTAATCTGGCGTCCCGCAGATTACCAATGTTTGCACACCCAGCGAGCGTGCGATCAAGTCCGGAGTATCTTCGAGTGCACCAATCCGAACGGACAAGTCGATGCCTTCGCCAATCAGGTCAACCATCCTGTCGGTGAAGCTGACATTGAGCTTGAGTGCGGGATATCGTTCGGTCAAATCAAGCAACAAAGGCATGATGAAAAATCGGCCGAACGCGGTGGGTAGATCAATCCTAATCCGTCCTGACGGTTCATGCTGCGCTGTGCTGAGACCATTTTCGCCCTTATCGAGCTCGGCCAGAGCCGCGAGGCAGTGCTCCAACCATGCCTTGCCATCCGAAGTTAACGTCAGCCGTCGTGTCGTACGATAGAGC
>DASYEA010000807.1:0-5351 GCA_036499265.1 Schlesneria sp.
ACCCTCAAGACCCAGCTGACGATACAATGCCTCCGCGGACATGCTGAAACCCCCTTTGGAATGCGTGCTGCTAACACAACTCCATTGGGAACCAGCCTGTCCGCTTTTTCAATTCATCCCCCCAAATAGTCGGATGAACCATTTTCCTGGACATCGGGAACGTTTGTCACTTGCTCCCACGTTGATGCTTTGTGTACGCGCAGTGGAGGTTCGCTAGACTGCAGAGTGAGATACTTTCCGTCAGGTGTAAAACGAGGCTCGGAAAATTGGATTCGAGTTCGATCGATCAAGGGACCCGCGAACGACTTGATTCGCTGCCACTTTTTGGTATCGACCAAAGCGCACTCGCCCCGTCCGAAGAGCGCTGCCTGAGTTCCATCGGGACTATAGGCGATTCCATCCAACGGTGTTCCTTGCACCGGTTGTATTTCACCGAGTGACTTATGTGTAAGAGGGTCCCAAAATTGAATCGGACCATTCGCGGATGTCAGAATCAATTGCTTGCCATCAGGTGATAGGCAAAAGAAGCCGCCGTGTTCGAATTGACGAGCGTCAATTTCGGTCTCAGCCTTAAATTCAGGTATCCAGACTCCGATGGCGGCCTGACAAAATTTCGCAATACTCAAGATCTCGTCGGGTAAATCCGCCCTGTCGTAGACTCTTGCAATTGATTGCCCGCTACCGTCTGTTTTTTCAACGAACAAGCGTCGGTCTGCTACGGGCAACCGAGCCCCATCCTCAGGCAATTTCGACAACAATTTATCGAGTTGTTGCAGTTGTTCTGGCCTCATCCGCTCGCCCCCGCTTCCTTTTGTACCTCTCGCAGAATGCGAGAAATGCGAGACGGTGCCGTCGCGGGAAATCAGAGTGCCATATTGCACAAGCTTGGCACCGAATAAATTCGATTCTGGTTCAAGTGTGCCGACTTCGCCTTCGACAGCCATCAATACCAGTCTATATTCCTTTGCCCTAGCTCCCCCCGAACGTGGTTCAGACTGTCGTGTCACCCACTGAATATATTCTTCCTTTGATCGTGAGGTGGTAGAGATAGTCGTATCAGTGGTCACATCATTCTGGCCGAGACAGATTTCGCAGGAAATTTGCCACGCCAATCCAACTACCAATATGCGAAGCAATACCCGGAAGCTGTCGTTCATGACCTGACTCCTTGGAAACTATTGCTTGTCTGTCACCCATTTTGATGCGTGCATAGAAGCCTTGCTATCCTACCATGCATAAGCCCAGCACAGTAGAGAGTGGTAGCTCACTTAGGGCCTGCAATGATGAACCGCTCAGGGCGATGTTCGGGGCGAAGCGGATTGAAACAGCTTGACGAATTCGTCGAGTTCTTCGTCGTTCAAGTCGGAGATTGCCCAATAGGTCATTCCGGATTGCTGCCACTGCCGGATGTGGAAACCTTGTCGAGAGAGTGAGCGAACGACTTTCACTTCATCATTAGGGGCGGGGCGAACGAAGACGTTGATGGCGTGTAATCGGCGAAGATAGACCAGGGCTGCGACAGGGCGATCGACCAGATAATCGAGCCGGCCGCCGGATAAGACGAAGCCTTGCTCGGACAAGTCAGGAACGCTCGTCGCAAAATCGAGTTTTCCCTGAAACCAGGGCTTCACCGTGTGTCGGTCAGATGAGACCACATCCGTGAGATGATCGACCTGGATCGAGCGGACGTGGTCGGCGACGACCGCGTCTGTGAGTCGATCGTCCATCGACGTACCTGGGCGAGACAGCAGCATGCCCATCGTCGCGGACATGCCGACCAGCAACAGGACGCTGGCGGCCATCGAGGCTTTTTGAAGGGAGGGCATACTCCGCTTGCGAACGACAGTGGTGGTGGAGGTCTCTGAGGGGAACGCCGTCTGAAGTCGGGCACGCAGTGATTCGGGAGCCCGATAGCGAAGCGACGGGGACGTGATCGCGGTTCGCAGTGACTGCAGATGTGCTTCCTGTTCGCGGCAAGATTCACAGCCACGTAGATGTTGTTCGATCTCGACGTGTCGCACCAGGTCGAGTTCCCCGTCAACGTAGGGGTGCAGCAGCGATCTGATTTGGTCGCAATTCATGCCGTCCCCCTTTCCAGAGACGGGGCGAGTCGCTGCTGAAGTTGCGAACGACCGCGTGAAATTCGAGACATCACTGTTCCCATGGGAACCTGCGTCACAGTGGCAATCTCCTGATAGCTCAACCCTTCAATCTCGCGAAGTGCGATCACTTCGCGCAGTTGCGGAGACAACTCTTCTAATGCTTGTCGTACCGTCGCTTCGTCACATTTCCGAATGGCTACGAATTCGGGATTCAGGGCTTCGTCACATTGATCGTGTAAATCTTCGTTGAACGATAGTGCGTCATGGCTGCGTCGTTTTTCCAGCCAGTCGAAACAAGCTCGTCTGACAACGCTCAAGAACCAAACTCGTCCATCGCCCCCGCGGAAGCTTTTGAAATACCGCGCAGCGCGACAATACGCTTCCTGGACTGTGTCCTCGGCAGCGTGTTCGTCCCTGGTCAGCCAGCGAGCCAGGTTGTAGGCGGCATCAAGATGAGGCAGCGTGGTCAGCTCAAACTGCCTCCGCTCATCAGCTTCCAATTCTGGGGACCTCTTTCGGCGAGTCTCTCATGGTTCTCGAATCCGTACGTCGCGGGACTTCAGTCGACTCACACTATCTTACCGCGAGAGGAGCGATTTTATTCCCGCAGCTTCTTTCTTTTTTTGAGGAATAATTTGGCGAGACGACCGGTATGGCTTTGCGAGCGAGTTGCTGTTGCAACCGCAATTCCATCGAACGCTTTATCGGAAGGTCGCATCATGCAAAATCGAATTGAAATGAGTCTTGAAGAGATTCAGCCGTTCTCGCCCAGTGATGGAATTGATCGCAGGGGAATGTTGAAGTGCATGGCCTGGGTGGGGACCGGGCTGATCTGGAACATTGCAGGAGGAGTCGCGTCGTCCACGACTTTTGGTGGGACAAGTTCCGAGAAATCGTCATTCACATTCGCTCAGATCAGCGATAGTCACATCGGCTTCTCTCGCGAACCGAATAAGGATGTCGCCGGGACGTTGAAAGAGACCGTGAACAAGCTCAATTCACTGGCGACCCCGCCTGCATTTGTGTTGCATACCGGCGATATCACTCACCTGGCGAAGCCGGAGGAATTTGATGCCTGTGCAGAGATCCTGAAAGGAGTCCGCAAGTCGATGGTGTTGTATGTTCCCGGCGAGCACGACTTCGATGGGGAGGGGAACAAAGAGTACCTGCAACGATTCGGTAAGGGAAAGAAGGGGCTGGGTTGGTACAGCTTCGATCATCACGGAGTCCATTTCATCGGGTTGGTGAACGTGGCGAATGCGAAGTCGGGTAGTGGTGACGGCGGACTGGGTGTGATCGGAGCGGAGCAGTTGACCTGGCTGAAGAAAGACGTCGCAGCCTTAAGCGATAGTACGCCGATCGTCGTCTTCGCACACGTTCCGCTATGGTCGGTCTATGAGAAATGGGGTTGGGGTACGACGGATGCCGAGCAAGCGTTGAAGCTAATGAGCCGGTTCGGTTCGCTCACCGTTCTGAATGGTCACATTCATCAGGTGATGCAGAAAGTGGAAGGGAACGTCGTCTTTCACACGGCTCGCTCCACCGCGTTTCCTCAATCGGAACCTGGCCAGGGAAGCCCCGGTCCGATGCGAAACCTGCCGGCCGGGAAATTGAAATCTGCCCTCGGGATCTCGGTTGTTTCGTACAGCGAAAATCGAGGTGCGCTGGCCATCATCGACCCGACATTGTCGTAGGGTTGGCAGCTATATCGCGCAACATGAGACCGGCGGCAGTGAATGCTGTCGCCGGACTGAGTTCAATCTTCTCCGAGGTCGTCGTCAATGAAATTCATGTTGTTCTTGGGATCGATGTGTCTGACCATCTGTGTTGGCTTGCATACCGAGTCTGCTCGATCATCACCGGTCCCCCGCGTTCGCGATCTGGGGGCCGACGTCCACGGTTTGTTTGCCGAGAAATGCGCCGGTTGTCACAACTCCGAATTGGGCAAGCCGGAAGGTCGATTTGGCTACGTGCTGGACCTTCAGAAGGTCGCGGCGAATCCGGAACTCGTGATTCCCTCAAAACCCTTGCAATCCGAATTGTATTTGCTGATCCAGGAAGGGGAGATGCCGCCGAAGGATTCTCCATTTGGAATACTGACTCCAGCACAGAAAGAGCTTGTTCGAAACTGGATTAGTGCGGGTGCGCCTCCACCGGTGGGGACTCGCAAGGTTCGACCACGGAAGATGGATCACAAAGAGGTACACCACTGAGTTCGCCCCGCCAATGTTGGCGCAATGGAGCCGCTGTGACTGTCATTTCCCCGCCGGCGAGATTCCTGCAATTCGTTGGTCTGCAAGGACGCGGGACTAGTGCGGTCGCCACAGTGGGGTGGGATACGCGCTAAGGTCTCTTGCCTGCGACGGCAGTTCGTAATGAATTCGCTGCCGAGCTAGGGAATCACGCCTGCGTGGAAATGACAGAAGTGGTTGGTTACTTGATTCCAATGACCATCGAGTCCGGTCCACTGAGGTGTTCGACGCGGGTCTGTCTAAAGCCGGCGTCGCGCATCCAGGACTGGCCATCGGCACCCGTATAGTCGAAGCCGCCCCGTGTCTCGATCAGCATGTTCAGACTCATCAGTAGTCCGAAGGCGTTCTGTTTGCGTTCGTCATCAATGATTGCTTCGAAAAGCAGTAGCGCCCCGCCCGCAGGTAGAGCGTCATACGCCTTGCCGATCAACATCTTTTTTGTTTCCAAGTCCCAGTCGTGCAGAATATGTCCCATGACAATGACATCCGCCTTGGGAAGCGGTTCTCGGAAGAAGTCGAGGGATGTGAAGCGAAGTCGCTCCTGCAAGCCGTGAGCAGCGACGTATTTTTCGAAGATCGGACCGACGATGGGCAAGTCCGCCCCCGTTCCCTTCAGGTGCGGATGAGTTTGGGCCAAGACAACGGGGAGACCACCCTGAGCGGCGCCGACATCGACGAATGTTTGATACTGCGACCACGGAAACTTCTGAGCAATCTCGCGGGCGATTCCCAAGCTGAGCCCTGTCATGGCAGACAGAAACTGCTCCAGGCGCTTGGGGTCACTGTACAACGTATCGAACAGGTCGCCGCCATGCTTGGCTTCGTTTTGCGGCAGACCGGTTTTCAACCCTTCGGTCAGATCACCCCAGAAGCGGTACAGACGAGCACTCATCATCTCCAGCATGCCGCCAATGTAAGTCGGCTTGGCTCGGTCGAGATACAATTCGGTCGCCGCGGTGTTGCTGTAAAGGCCCTGTTCGCGGTTGAGCATGCCAAG
>DASYEA010000808.1:0-4127 GCA_036499265.1 Schlesneria sp.
AAGCACATGGTCACGCGTGGACTGGGCCATCGCTCGATACAACTGGTACCGCGCCTGCGGCCTGCTGGACGATTCGCCACCCCGACCCGGAGAGGTCGCCACTTACCAGCGGACGCCAGATCGACCGCCACCAAAGCCACACCTCAAGTGGTACCCACTGGGTACGCGTGGGGATGGTGATGCGACGACATATCAGCAGTCTGTCGCCGAGAGTCTTCCAAAGCCGCAACATCGTTATTGCCAGCGAGTCGAACACGGTCGTGCCCGGGCAATGATCGCTCGTCATCAGGCAGAAAAGGCAGCTGCCTCAGGCAACGGCTTCGACCCCTCCAAACACCCTCGTGCCGACGCGGGACAGCCTAATGGTGGCCAGTTTGTCGATAGCAACACAAGAGTCTTCCGCACGGGCGAGGGGAAACACTTCGTCGTCTCGTCGGACGACAAGTGGCGTCACAAACCGAGCGCCGGTCTGCACGTTCCAGGTCTCTCCCACGAGCGTGTTGAGAACTTCCTGGATTTGGTCGAGCAAGGGAGCGCGCTTCGAGAGGAGATGTCAGAAAACGATCGGAAGATCGCTGAAGTTGAAGACGCTATCCGCAGGTACGGCTGGAACCCATTCGGCTCCAAGGCACACCTGAAGAAATTGAAGGCCCAGCTAGCAGAATTGGAACGAGATGGAGTCGCCCTGCAGCGAGAGTGGGCAAAGCTGGAAGCTGAGTACAAGCAAGCAGGCTTCCACGAACATGTCGTTATTGGCTACCGCTCTGGAGCCAATGCCGAATACCAGCAGGACTCGACAGGCGGCAAAGGCTTCAAGAACGCTGTGCGGGCGTATCGCAAATCGCAGGAAGAGGACCTCCGTGGCGGTCAAGGCGTGGAGCCGACCTATGACGAAATGGCAATCATCTCAGCACCCGCGGACGCCGTCGCCGCCTTCCGGCTTGGTGCTGCTGTTCTGCGCACAGGATACCACGTCGTCAAACAAGGAGGCGGGTATGCACTTCGAAAACTCGCCGCAAGACGGGCTGCGAAGGCCATAGCTCGAGATTCGGTAGCGCGTAGACTGGGGATCGCATCGAGAAGTGTCGGAAAACCGGCCGATCGAGAATTTCGAGAACAGATGTTTGATAAGATGCGGCAGCTCGGAGCAACCATCGACAAATCGAAAGCAGCTCAAGAGAAACTTGCCGAACAATCGGCCGAGGCGATGGTCAATGTCAGTGAGGACGCCGCCGGTAATCGGACGCTGACAGCAATGTTCGGCCCAGCGCCGACGAGATCAGCATTATTGGAGGAGCACATCCACCTGATCCAGCTCAAAAAAGGTGGACTTTATGATCAATTGGTCAAACAATACGGCGAGAAACAAACGCTAATCAGAATAGAAATCGAAGCAAAAGAGGAAATCATTCGAAACGCCAAACAGTGGAAAATCCCGTACGACGAAATTGACGGACTTCGTCATCAAATAGCTGATGAAAAGCGAAAATTAGCAACGCTCACCATGAAGGAGTAATTACGTTGTCATATCGTTACCGCATCAAATCGCTTATTGAATCATTCCAAACAGAGACAGAAACCGTTCTCAGCGGCGAATTACTGGAAGGAGAAATCCCCGATGGTATTCACGTCAGTCATGTCCATTTCGGTGACAGACGAATTGCGTTGCAGCTAAAACGGGCCGTCGTCCTGGTGAACTACAAACCGAATGTCTCCCCAGAACAGAAGAGTACTTTTATTTCGGTGATCAATCCACCTCTGGATTGCTCACTTCTGATTCGCTCAGTCATTGCTAATGATGATCTTGACGTGATACGGCCCGAACGAAAATTCACCCCGGCAGAACTAGAACAAAGTCTAGAAGAGGGCCGACGACAACTCGCTGAGGCCCTCAAAGATTTTAAGATTCCTCAGTGACTTGAAATGAGATTGTCGTATCAGCGCGTGACTTCGGCGGGCGGTCGGCCACTGGCGGCGGTTTTGGACTGCAAGTGCCTTATCGGTCTGGAAATTGTCGCCAACACTCGCGAATGCCCATGGTCATCAAGGTTCACTCACTGTTTTGCACCCTGAGTTCAGATTTGGCGCGGAAGTCGATCATGTCGCCAATCCGCAAAGGATGTGCATCCGGCGCAGCAACTCTCCTCTCTTCTCGCTCAGATCAACTCTCACGTAGCCCCGTCGTGCCAGCGAGATCCTTTGCTGAATTGACCACGGTGGCGGTAGCCTGATCTGCCAAATGCAGCGAGTCGGTTTTTCGTCTCGAATCGAGAGAGAGGCGTCTGATGTGGGCGCGGAAGCGAATCGATATCGGCTGGCTCGACTTAGTGAGTGCGGCAATGAGCTGTTTTCGTTTGCGTTCGCGCGAAAAGGCGAACCGATCGACGGAAGCCGCCTGGCACAGTGACGGTCGAGTACTGGCTTGTCTTTCCGTTCGGAGCGGTTTCGATTTAGTACTCGCCGCGCTCCAGTTGCCGCCCGGAAGTGAGATCCTGGTCTCGGCGATTACGATTCCCGATATGGTGCGAATTATTGTGCACCACGGCCTGGTGCCAATCCCCGTCGATCTGGACGAGAAGAATGCCGCTCCGCGATTCGATTTGCTCGAAAACGCAATAACATCCGCCACGAAAGCAATTCTTGTCGCTCATCTCTACGGAAGTCGGATCGACCTGACGCCCATCGTTGAGTTTGCCAGTCAACGCGGCCTGCTCGTCTTGGAGGATTGTGCTCAAGCCTTCGACGGAGATCGCTACTACGGGCATGAAGGTTCGGACGTCGCATTCTTCAGTTTTGGCCCTATTAAAACGGCCACTGCCCTCGGCGGAGCCGTCCTTCGATTTCAGGCCGAGTCTCTGAGGAACGCAGTACGAGAACTGCAATCACAATATCCGGTTCAATCTCGTTGGCGGTTTCTGAAGCGGATCCTGTTTTACTGTCTGCTCAAATGGCTGGGCGGCCCAATTGTATTTGGCCTCTTCTGCAGGCTCTGCACTCGGCTGGGAGTGGATCTGGGTCAACTCTTAAATAGTTCCGTGCGAGGATTTGCGGGCCCCCACCTGATACCCGCACTACGTTTTCAGCCTTCGATGCCGCTCCTGTCGCTCATGACACGGCGGATTACCAGATACAACCCTCAGGAACTTGATGATCGAACTGCAAAAGGCAGCCTCCTGGTTGAACGGCTGTCGGCACAGGCGTGCGTGGGGAGTTTCGCGGTACCGCATTCATTCTGGCTCTTCCCTCTTCGCGTTTCTGAGAAGTCAGCAGCAATTGCTGCTCTGAGAAGCGCTGGATTCGATGCCAGCGCCGAAAGCTCGCTCCGTATAGTCGAACCTCCCACAACTCGACCGTATTTGGAACCACAGGCAGCGAAGACAATGTTGGATTCGACAATCTACTTGCCGCTCTACTCCGCAATGCCCGAATCAGAAATCCGTCGGATGGCAGACGTCTTGCTGTCAGTTGGCCCGCGACCGGATTTGATGAACTGCACCGAGCCCGCTAGCGTATAGAGATCCCGCCGATATCTCGTACGAAGAGGCCTTCGCGTCATGACCACAGAGGCTGCGATCGTCATTCAGTGTGCCGCCTGCCGTCAGAAAAATCGCTGGCACATCAGCCAAATCGGTCAGATCGCGACGTGTCAGACGTGCGGCAGGGTGGCCGGGTCTGGAGCGTCTTCGCGAAGACCCGGTCTGTCAACAGGCATCCAACAACATGCATCCAAGATCAATGCACATTGAAGCAGTTGATGCCCGGCCACATCTTGGCAGTTTGTTCGTGAATGGAACCTGGCACTCGCGAATATCCACAATAGCGCGTCTGAAAGAACACCGGGCCTTCGCGAGGACGCTCCAGACCCGGCCACCCTGCCGCGAATGCAGTGCAGTTCGGCCAACGTCGACATTCTGAGAAGAACGTACAGTCTGGTGAGGATCCTTTCTGCATGGGCAATCTCAAGATGGTTCTCGCCATGTTTCTTTTGGTTCATCCGACTATTTGGGGGGATGAATTGAAAAAGCGGACAGGCTGGTTCCCAATGGAGTTGTGTTAGCAGCACGCATTCCAAAGGGGGTTTCAGCATGTCCGCGGAGGCATTGTATCGTCAGCTGGGTCTTGAGGGT
>DASYEA010000809.1:0-2124 GCA_036499265.1 Schlesneria sp.
GACCCAACGCTACAGCCCGTCCCCGTCAGAGATCCCACCGAATACTCGGGAGTGCCGCCCTGCGAATTCGGGACGGCAATGCTGTTGATGGTCAGCGTTCCTGTCACCTGAAGAATCAGGTTTTGCGGACTCGAAGTGGACCCAACCGCTGTATTGGAAAAGCTCGGTTGAAAATCGACTTCGCGCACCGTTGTGCTGATGAGGTCCGCGACATACAGATGGCCGAAATTGTCAAAGGCCAGATCCGTTGGATTTGAAAGTTGCGCGGATGTTGCCGGACCGCCATCGCCGCTGTTGCCCTGGCTGCCGTTTGTTCCAGCCACCGTCGTGATTACCTGAGAGATTGCATCGACCTTGCGGACGGCACCGTTCAGAAAGTCGCCGATATAAAGGTTGTCGCTGCTGTCCATCGTGATGGACCACGGAAAGTTCAGCAACGCGCTCGTGGCCGGCCCATTGTCGCCCGTCGATCCGGAAGATCCGCCGACGCCCGCGACCGTCGTGATGATTCCAGTTCCCGCCGCGACTTCACGAACTACGTTGTTGCCGCGATCGCATATATAAAGGTTTCCCTTGGAATCAAACGCGAGCCCGTTGGGAGAATTCAGCTGCGCGCTGGTGGCCGCACTGCCGTCGCCCGAGAATCCGGAAGTGTTGTTCCCGGCCACGGTCGTGATGATGTGTGTGGTTGCATCCACTCTGCGAATTACGTTGTTGATCAGATCCGAAATATAAAGATTGCCCGCGTGGTCAAGCGCGATGTACGACGGGCCTCCCAGCTTTGCGCTTGTAGCCAGCCCTCCATCACCCGTATATCCGCTGACGTGCAGCATTCCCGCGTAAGTGGTGATGATCCCGTTGGTATCGACTTTGCGCACCGCAAAATTGCCGGTATCGACGATGTACAGATTTCCAGCCTGATCGAGCCTCAAGCCTTCTGGTCCGCGAAACTTTGCGCTGACCGCCGGGCCGCCATCTCCCGTCTGTCCGCTTGGCCCCGGAATACCGGCAACAATCGCCATGATCCCGGTCTGCCGGTTGATCTTCCACACCGTGTTAAATTGCCCGTCCGCCAGATACACGTTGCCCGCGGCATCGGTCTCAAGAGCAACCGGGCCGAGCAGCGGCGCGGTGTTGGCTTGCGTCGGGCTGGTCGCGAGCCCCGGACTTCCCGTGCCCGCCAGGGTGCTGATTCCCGCTACAAACGTGACCGATGCCGTCGTCGCGAACGCCGGCCCAACAAAAATTCCAAGCGCCAATAAGATCAGCCCGCAAATTTTCCCGTATTGAAAAACTTTAGAGCGCTTCTTGCCGGAATGGCGCTTCTCGATCGAGCACGATTGGTCTCGCATAAGCCGTAAGATCTCCTGGGGATGCAGCCAGCCTCATTGCAACGATTGCTTCATCGGCATGGACGGGGCACGCGTATGGCGGCAAACGACAAGCTGCCTATGCGCATCAGGAGTGCCGGACTTGCATCGAAAATACGATTGTGTCTATTCAGGTAAGACAGCGATCAAGAACACCCAGGCGGAATAGAATCTTCTCATCCTGACGACCAGCTCAGAGACGAAGCGTCTCAACTCAGAATGGATTTGCAAGCGCCCGGCGGATGCGCTCGTTGTAGGTGCGCCCGGACTGCGGACGCTGCCCCGACTTGAGTTCAACCTCATACTGGCCGTGCGCGATCGACCCCAGCTGCGCGATGCGCCGGACGTTCACAATGTGCGAACGATGGATCCGCAGGAAGCGTTTGGAATCGAGCACGCCCTCAATCGTGTTCATCGGTACGTGCAATAGGTAGCTCGCCGGACCTGCGTGGAGCCGCGCGTAGTTCTGGAACGCTTCGATCCAGTCCACGTCGTTGACCGCCACGAAAGACGTGTTCTCGCCGGACCGAACCGCGAATCGCTCAAGTTGCCGCGGCGGATTCGCGACGGCGTCGAGCATCGCCATCATTGTTTTGTCGCGTCCTGCTGCGGTGCGCCTCGCAGCCTGTCAGTTGGCTTCAGCCTTCCATTTCTTGACTTGGGCCGTGATCACTCCGTAGCATTCGCAGGAAGCGTCCTCCAGCCGGCTTCGGTCTTCAATCCTTACGGCTCCGCGCTTGAACGTAATCAATCC
>DASYEA010000810.1:0-1775 GCA_036499265.1 Schlesneria sp.
CTATTGGGAACTGCAGCGATTTCTGGTGCTCGCATTGAAAGCGAACCCGAACGTGCTGGAATGTCTCTATACGCCACTGATCGAGAAATCGACGCCGCTGGCTGACGAGTTGCTGCAGATGCGATCGATCTTTTTGTCGCGACTTGTCTACCAGACTTACAACGGGTACGTCGCTTCGCAGTTCAAGAAGATGCAGTCCGATCTGCGGAATCAGGGTCAGGTGAAGTGGAAGCATGTCATGCACTTGATACGCCTGTTAATCTCTGGAATCCACGTTCTGGAGCAGGGGTTCGTCCCCGTCCGAGTCGACAAGCATCGCGAGCAACTGCTGGCGCTCAAGCGCGGTGACCTCGCCTGGGACGAAACGGAGAAGTGGCGATTGAGTCTGCACGCCGACTTTGATCGGGCTCTGCTCACCACATCGCTCCCCGAGCGACCCGACTACGAACGCGCCAATGCCTTCCTCCTGAAGGCTCGCCGAGCCGCTCTAACGAAGGATCTCCCCTAAACAATCGATTTTCGGGGTGCCACGATTTTGGAGTCCTCGACAAGGTCGTGTCTTCGCTTCACCCGGAACATCGAAATGGTCGCGCTCAGCTAAAAAACTCCCCAATACAACTCCCCTCAATAATCCGTGTCAATCCGTGGCTACGCCTTGACTCTTCACCCTTTTCAATCCAAATAACGCCGACATGAACATCGACCCACGACTGCATCGCCAAATTGCCGAACATCCCTACCCGCTGCTCTTCGCGACGATCAGCGGTGCGCACCTGTACGGCTTCCCATCACCTGATTCCGACTTCGACCTGCGAGGCGCACACTTGCTTCCCCTGCGCGATGTTGTCGGTTTAGCCGAAGCGAACGAGACCGTCGAAAAGTCTGGAATTCACGATGGTCTCGAAATTGATCTCGTCACGCACGACGTCAAGAAGTTCTTCGGGCTGATGCTGCGCAAGAACGGCTATGTACTGGAGCAGTTGTTGTCGCCGCTCGTGATTCAGACATCACCAGAACATGAAGAGCTGAAGGCAATCGCCGCCGATTGCATCACGCGACATCACGCTCACCACTACTTCGGTTTCGCCGAGACGCAGTGGAAGCTGTTCCAGAAGGCCGACCCACCGCATGTGAAGCCGCTGTTGTATGTCTATCGAGTGTTGTTGACCGGCATCCATCTGATGCGAACTGGCGAGATCGAGGCGAATCTCAATCACCTGAATGAGACTGCGCGCCTCGCCTACATCCCCGACCTGATCGCTCGCAAGAAAGGCGGTCCAGAGAAGGGCTATCTCGAACAAGCTGACCTGACGTTTCACCACGGCGAATACGAACGCCTCCGGACCGTCCTGCAACAGGCTCACGAAGAAAGTCATTTGCCGGAAGTTCCGTCAAGTGCCGCGGCACTCAATGATCTGCTGGTGCGGATTCGTTTGTGTGGTTGATTGGTCACGACTCGACAACAAATGAATTGGGGTTGCCTGGATTGGGCAGCCCCAATTCTATTCCTAAGCGATTCTGCGGTGATCATGTCACCGAGCTATCGCCTTGTCGCATCTGAGGGATCAAATGACTGCGGTGTCCCAGTCTCGGCTTTGCCGAATTCGAAATCCTTCTTGCCATTCTTCTTTTCAAAATCGATGCGCGTTTCATAGGCTTCAAATAGTGCGGACCCATTGGCAACCACTTCGCCTCCGAGATCTTTGCTAACGCCATCGTAGCCGTCGATCTTGACTATCATCGGGCCGCCGATAATTCCGCCGTCCCTAGGAGTT
>DASYEA010000811.1:0-3623 GCA_036499265.1 Schlesneria sp.
TCGGCGGCAAGTCAGCGCGGCCGAACAACGCCAATGACCAATTCAATTGAAATGCCGCTGTGCAATTTAGTGATTGGTAGATCGGCGTCACTCGAGACAACCTTAGCACGAAGTCGTGGCTTCCGTCCGGACAAGCCGGAACGGAGAGCATCCCCTCGCCAATTCGTGTAGCTCCAAGTTGCTGGCCCCGTTGGGGCGGGCCCAACGGAAGCCCAGAAGACTACCAGCGGCCGTAATCTCTTCACACCAGAATCGGCAACAGCGACGTCGATCCGTGTTGAATCTCGCGAGTCACGATCTGGCCGATCAGGGTTGTCGGCGTGCAGTCATCGACCTGGATCTGGGCTAGTGATCCTGCCAGGCGAGGATTACCCTCGAACACCACGATTCGATCGCAACTGGTGCGACCGGTCAGTTGCAGTGGTCCAGATGTTGGCGACGCGTCGCCTCGCTTAATCTCCGATTTGCTGAGACCTTCGACCAGAACTTCCACATCCTTGCCGATGAATTGAGCGTTATCTTCAGCGCTAATCTGATTCTGCAGGTCCAGCATCTCGTTGTTGCGACGCTTCTTCACGTCTTCAGGAATATCATCCTCATACATCTCGTGGGCTTTGGTCCCGGGCCGCGGACTGTATTTGAAGATGAAGCTGTTCTTGAACCGGAACTCGCGGATCAGATCGAGACTCTTCTGATGAGCCTCTTCGGTCTCACCGCAGAACCCGACGATGAAGTCACTGGAGACAGCCGCCTTGGGCAACGTCGTACGAATCCGCGAATGCATCTCGCGATAGTCTTCGACGGTGTAACCACGTTTCATCCGCTTCAACATTTCGTTGCAGCCTGACTGAGCCGGCACATGCAGGTATTGAGCACACTTGGGCAGATCGCGAACGGCGCGTAGCAGATCGTCCGACATGTCCTTTGGAAAATTCGTCACGAACTTGATTCGCAGAATTCCCTCGACATCGTGAATGTATTCCAGCAGGTCTGCCAGCCGGAACAGACGTCCATCCTGAGTGTGCTTGTAGCTGTTCACGGTCTGACCAAGCAGCGTCACTTCTTTCACACCCTGGTCGGCCAGCACCTGGACTTCGTGACGGATATCGCGCGGAGGCCGGCTTTGCTCGGGCCCCCGAGTCATCGGCACGACGCAATAGGTACAGAACTTGTCGCAGCCGATGACGATTCGCACAAAGGCCTGGTACGGCGAAGGCCGCATCTCTGGTTCACGCGTCGGATCGTAACTTTGGAAGCTGTCACTGACAGTGGCGCGAGTCCCCTCTTTGCGATCCAAGCTGACCGCCAACGATCGTTCGCGGTGTTCACGCGCGGCATCGATCAGTGTCGGGACTTCGGCCAATTGCCCCGTTCCCACGACCAGGTCCACATGCGGAGCTCGTTGAAAGACCAGTTCCTGATCCTTCTGAGCCATACAGCCCAGCACCCCAATCACCTGATTCGGACGAGTCTGCTTGCTGTACTTCAAGCGACCCAGCGCCGAGTAAATCTTGTGCTCGGCATGCTCGCGAACGCTGCACGTGTTGAACAGCACGGTGTCCGCTTCGCGAATGTCATCGGTCAGGTTGTAACCCTGCTTGCGCAGGGCACCCACCACGAGTTCGCTGTCCAGCATATTCATCTGGCAGCCGACAGTTTCAATGAACAATTTGCCGTTGTGAGGAGTCGTCATAAGTGCAGCCAGGTCGAGTCAGGAATTTGCGAGCTTCGATTCAATATTGATTAGCGAGCACGTTCGATGTATTCGCCAGTTTGAGCATTAATGCGGATCAATTCACCCATTTCGACAAAAGCCGGTACCTGCACGGTTTCGCCGTTTTCGACAGTGGCTGGCTTCGTCAGATTGCTTGTCGTGTTACCACGAGCAACAGATTCCGTGTAGGTCACTTTCATCACTGCCTGGCCTGGAGCGGTCATGCCGATTGGCACTTCACCCCAAAACATCACGACGCAGACGGCATTGTCTTGCAGGAATCGCGCCTGGTCGCCGGCCACATCAGTCGCAATCGTAAACTGTTCGAAAGACTCCTGGTCCATGAAGACCAGACCCGATGGATCTTTGTAAAGAAACTCCCCCTCGCCGGTGCGAACGTCCGCCGCTTCCAGGCTATCGCCACTCTTGTACGTGCGATCGAGAATTGTCCCTTTGATCAGGTTCTTCATGCGGCATTTGTAAAGCGCCTGCCCCTTGCCGGGCTTCACAAAATTGACCTCCAGCATATCGAAGGGCTCCCCGTCCAAAATCACTTTGGAACCCTTACGGAAGTCGCTGGTATTCAACTGAGACATTAGTCTTTCTTTTCACCTTTCGATACATTGAGCCGACGAACCGAAGCGGTCCGCCAGCCGATTTCGCCAATTTTCGAGCACCGTAGCATACCACAAGCGACGCGGGGTTGGAATTCTGGTTACTAAAGTCTTGCAGGACAAGACCTTCTCGCAGAATCGACTGCGTCCCACGCGAAAGGATTTCCTGTTGATCCCAGTCATCGATCAGGCCGACCACAGTCACGAACTGCCGCCGCCCGAATCGACTTGGCACGAATCACTGGCAGCGGCGATTCGAGATCCCCACGTGCTGCTCCAGCGACTCGGCTTGCCACTCCAGCTGCTGCCCCAGACAACACAGGCCGCGAAACAATTCAGCGTCATGGTCCCCGAAAGTTACCTGCAACGAATGCAATCAGGTGACCTGCGCGACCCGCTCCTGCGACAGGTCCTACCACTTGGTGACGAGCTTCTCGATGTGCCGGGGTTTACCACCGATGCCGTCGATGATCATTCCGCTCGCATCGCGCCAGGCCTCCTCCAGAAGTACGCCGGCCGAGCGTTAATGATCGTGACCGGCGCCTGCGCCATTCACTGTCGCTACTGCTTTCGCCGTCACTACCCCTACAGCAATGAACCTCGACGAATGGAGGATTGGCAGCCGGCACTCGATGCACTCGCCGCAGACGATTCCATTCACGAAGTGCTGCTCAGCGGCGGCGACCCCTTAATCGTGCCGGACCGCCGCTTAAGCGAACTGGTGCACCAGTTAGAACAGATCCCGCACCTGCAACGCCTGCGAATCCACAGCCGACTCCCCATCGTGCTCCCCAACCGAGTCTGCCCCGAACTGATCGACCTGCTGACCGGATCGCGACTCACCCCCATCATGGTCGTCCACGCCAATCATCCGCACGAGATTCAACACGACTGTAGCGACGCCTTGCGAAGACTCGTTCGCTGCGGCATCACCACACTCAATCAATCGGTCCTCCTCCGCGGCGTCAACGACTCCGTCGAAGTCCTTCAAGAGCTCAGCGAACGACTGATCAACCTCGGCGTGATCCCCTACTACCTGCACCAACTCGATCGCGTCCAGGGAGCCGCCCACTTCGAGGTCGACGAAACAATCGGACTCAAGCTGATCGAAGAACTACGTAAGCGATTGCCGGGCTATGCGGTGCCCCAGTACGTCCGAGAAGAAGCCGGCTGGCCACACAAGCGGCCTCTAACCCGCATTATTCATGACCTGCGGTCGGAGGAATGGAATGAGGGTGCAGGAGCCGGAACAATGTGTGAGTGTCAACCGGATGGATTTCTGCGCAGAATATCCC
>DASYEA010000812.1:0-3994 GCA_036499265.1 Schlesneria sp.
GAAATTGTACGCCGCCCTTGCCATGCAGGCATTTCCTACGTCGTCGATCTCGAGCGAGTTATTGACGCTGATTCGCGAGAACAACGATGCCGATCCATGGCTGCGACATGCTGGTGTGATGGCACTCGCTGCAAAGGTTCAAGATCGCGAAGAATTCTCTCCACTACTCAATGACAAGAGCCCTGCGATCCGCATGGCGGCGTTGCTGGCTGTCCGTCATTCGTTCAAGCGAGACAGTGAATGGGTGGGCAAAGATGCCGCCACGGTCGACACGCAGGCAATTAACGCCACAATGCAGACCCTGCTTCGCGATGAGCAACTTCAGATCGTCGCCGAAGCCGCGCGGGTGATTAACGATCTGCCACTGGAAGACAGTTTCCCCGCGTTGGCGTCGCTGGCGGTGTCACTCAGGGGACCGACGGCAGCTACGTTCCCGGAGGCACTCGTCCGGCGAATCATCAACGCCAACTATCGACTGGGACGCGTCGAGAACGCTCAGCGAGTTCTGGCGATTGCCACCGAGCCCGCCTTGAGCCTGCCGATTCGCGCTGAGGCGTTGCGAACCCTGATCGATTGGGATCAAGCAGGTCCGCGCGATCGTGTCACTGGAGTCTGGCGTCTGCCACCTCCGGCTGGATTCGCCAAGCCAGTCACGCCCCGTGACCCGGAAGAGTTGGCTCGCTTCAAAGCATTCTTGACTGAGAACGTCGCTCTGATACTGAGTGGCGTGGGGAATGAGTTGCAACCCGACGCGCTCAAGTTGATCAGTCGCTACGAACTTCCAACCGATGACAAAGTCTTCGCGAGTTGGGTGGCGGATAAGTCTCGCAGCATCGCGACTCAGGCTGCCGCCTTGCAACTGCTGTCGTCGCGTCGGTCGCCTTTGGCTGCCGATGCAATCAAGTTGGCTCTCCAAAGCGATCGACCACTCGTTCGTGCCGAGGCTCGAGACGCCTTGGCGGTGATCGACCCCGATGCCGCGACGGGTGCTTTGAATGATGTCTTGAGCCATGAGTCATCAACGATCATCGAACGGCAGCGTGCCTTGGGAACATTGTCCAAGTTGAAGACAGGTGCAGCGGATGCCATCCTGACCGAGTGGGTCGCACGATTGAACGGGGGTCAAGTGGCCGAGGCGCTGCAATTGGATGTCATTGAAGCGGTGGTCGCTCGGGGACTTCCTGAATTGAAATCGGCCGTCGATCAATTTACTGCGAAGCAGGCCGAAGGAGATCTCCTTACGCGACATCGCAGTTCTCTATTCGGTGGAGACGCCGATCGTGGGCGCGATGTTTTCCTGGGGCATCGAACTGCTCAGTGTGTTCGCTGCCACAAGGTCGGGACGAGCCTGGTTGGTGGCAACGCCGGACCGGATCTCAACCAAGTGGCGACTCGACACGATCGCCTCTCGTTGTTGCAGTCTCTGGTCGATCCCAGTGCCAAAATTGCCAAGGGATTCGAAACTGTGACGCTTGTCATGTCGAATGGGCAGGTGTTTGGCGGTGTGATCCGTAATGAGAGTGATAACGAAATCGTGCTGGAAAAGCCGGACGGTGCGAAAGTCACCTTGAAGGTGGCTGATGTGGATGAACGTTCGCAACCGAAGTCGGCGATGCCCGAGATGAATCGCAATCTTTTGCCAAGGGAACTGCGGGATCTTGTCGAGTTTCTGGCGAATCAGAAATAGGGTTGTTGTCTTCGCTCGGCGGGTCACTCCGGCACCAGCATATCAAGGCGAAAACTTTGCAGGATTGCATAAGACTTCGAAAAGACGATGTCCGCTTCCTCGATACGACGGACCATTCCATCGTGCAGCACAAACACGCGATCCTTTCGCAGCAGCCTTCTGTCAACCTCGATGAAATAACGCAATCGCAAGAGTTTTTGAGGAAAGCGAATGGGATCATCCATGCCGTTCACTTCATTCTGTTTTTCATGCAGATAAAGGTCTTCGAATTCATCTGGCGGCGTCTGATCACCAGGATTGTTTTCTCGCCATTCGCGATAGCGCGGCAGGAGTTCCGCGTAGGTTGCAACCTGATCGGCTACGGGCCACCAACGTTGGCGTCCGATCAGGGGGCCCGGGTCATTGACTTGAATCCAAGCCTCAATATCGCGATATGCAGGATCGTAAGGCGGCCGTTTTTCTTCATCAGCTCCGTTCTGCGGTGCCCGATAGGAAGCGGCTGCCGCGTCACTTAGCCGCACAGAATCTAAAATATGTTCGGTCAATACGCTCTGTTCATTGACCCTTCGCACGACGATAACCGCCCATAAATCCTGGCCGGCAATCACGCATACGCTGTCGATCCAGGCTGGTTTCCCGCGAATATTGCCTCGGTAAACAACGCGTCTTGCTGGCACTCCAGAAATCTTCACTTCAGATAGGGAAACTTCGGGTGCGACGTCACCTTCATTTTTTGCCACACTGATGATGGCACCTTGAGCAGCGTCGTCCAAGTCGTATGAGTGGCCTTTGCGAGTGGTTTGGTGAATGGCTGCGACCGTCAAAAATTTGTCATCGCTCGTTCGCTCCAGCCCTTCCCGTGACAAGACCTCCTCGTGGCCAGCCGCCGAATTCTCCAAGAGCGGCAAGGGTGACTCGAACGCCATTTCACCGATCCAGTATTTTCTCCACTCGACTGTGACCGGCTTCGCTTCAGTCCGAGGATGAACGACCGGTGGCGGTTGATCGCAACCCAAGATCGTGAGAATGAGCAAAAGCGGCGAATACTTCATCTTTGAATGTCCGCTCCAAAGCTTCGTATTCTCAGCCATCCAATCGGAACAGCCTTTTGAGCGCATTGATCAAGCCATGCGGCGTGCCCTCTCGCGCTTCGTCCTTGAGGACGGTGAGCGGAGGGTGCAGCAGCTTGTTGACGATTCGTTCGACGGTCCGCTCGATCGCTTCGCGGTCTTTCGGTGTCGTGTGCGGCAGCTTATTGAACAGGCGAGTGAGTTCTTCTTTGCTGATGGCATGCCAGTCATCCATTAAACGAGTCAGCACGTCGCCGCTGGCTCGGTGATGGTATTCCGCCATAAATCGCTGTAGTTCTTCTGAAACGATCTGACGGGCGTGATCAATCTCGCGGACTCGGGCGCGGCGGTTGTCTTCGCACGTGCGGCTCAGGCTGTCGATGTCATACAAGTACACTTCAGGCATGTCGCGAACGGCAGGCTCGAAATCGCGAGGGGCTCCCAGATCGAGAACGAACGCGGTGCGTCCACCAGCCGAGGCTCTGGCCTTGCGAAAGCGAGCCACGTCGACGATCGGTTTTTCCGCACCGGTCGTGCTGACGATTACATCGGCATATCCCATCCAGCGATCGAGTGTCTCCCAAGGTTCAGCGCGACCACCCCACTCGCGTGCCAGACGTTCGGCCCGTTCGAGGCTGCGGTTGACGACGACAATGTCGCGGACCCCTTCGTCCTTCAGATAACGGAGCGTCTCTTCGGCCATCTCGCCGGCACCGACGATTAAGACTAGCTTGTCGGCGAAGTTATCGAAGATGCTTTTCGCGAAGTCCCCAATAGCAACGCTGGCGATGGAAACGCGGCCTTCCGCCAATCGTGTTTCAGATCGAACTCGCCCCGAGGCACGAATGGCACTCTGGAACAGAGAATGAATTATCGGACCGCACGCGCCGAATTCCTCGGCCTCGCGATAGGCTTGTCGAACCTGATTTACAATTTGCGGTTCGCCGAGCACCATGCTGTTCAGTGATGAGATGACATCGAACAAATGCCAGACCGCTTCAGATCCCGCTGCCGCCTGCAGTTTGTCGACAAACTCGTCGAGTGCAACTTGATGGAACTCGGCCAGGAAATGTGCCAGTTGTTCCCGGACGACTTCGGGGTCGTCTTCCGAACCGGCGAAGTAGATTTCAACTCGATTGCAGGTCGAGAGGATGACGGCTTCGCTGTCGGGGAAACGACGCTGGAGTTCTGCATAGGCCTGCTGAATCCGGTCGCGCGACGCAAACGCCAGCTTCTC
>DASYEA010000813.1:0-5606 GCA_036499265.1 Schlesneria sp.
GAATAACGGCACGATCGTCCCTACGCGGCCGAGTATGGGATCGTGGTTCTCTTACGGACTGGGGACCGAGAATGAGAGCTTGCCGGGATATATCGTGCTCTGCCCGGGGCGGCCCGTGCGATTCTCAATCCTCTGGAGCAGTGCGTTTCTGCCGGGGGAACACCAGGGAACGTACATCAATCATTCGAACCTTGATCCCCAGAAGTTGATTCCGTATCTGCGCAACAAGTCATTGCCAGTTGAATCGCAACAACAGCAACTCGACCTGATGAGAACGTTGAACCAACAACACCTCCAGGAACGCGATGGTGATACGCAACTGGAATCCAGAATCACCGCGATGGAGACAGCCTTCCGAATGCAGTTCGCTGCGACCGAGGCCTTCGATCTGAATCGCGAGCCAACCCACATCCGCGAAGAGTACGGAGCGGGACAATTTGCCAACGGCTGTCTGCTGGCCAGGAGACTGGCCGAACGAGGAGTTCGCTTCACTCAAGTCTATTACGGCGACGGTCAGCCCTGGGATACGCATGGCGACCATAACAACGCGGTAAAGAAGCTGGCTAAAGAGATCGATCAGCCGATGGCCGCTTTGCTGCGCGATCTAAAGCGTCGCGGCATGCTCGAAGATACGCTGGTCATCTGGGGTGGCGAATTTGGTCGGACGCCCACCACCGAGAATGGCAACGGTCGCGATCACAATCACTACGGATTCACGATGTGGCTGGCAGGGGGAGGCATTCGCGGCGGGATGACCTACGGCGAAACAGATGACTTCGGTTTCCAGGCCGTTCACAATCGTGTGCATATCCACGACCTGCACGCGACCATCCTGCACCAGTTAGGCTTGAACCACGAAAAGCTGACCTACCGCTATGCGGGTCGTGACTTCCGGCTGACCGATGTTGCTGGCAAAGTGATTCGAGACGTGATTGCCTAGCGATCAGGAAACTGCAAATGAAGTCGGCTCTTCTCCCTGTTCACGAATGGTCTGCATCGTGCGATAAGCCTGTTCGATGGCTCGCGCGGCCCTCTGGATATCGAACACCGGCGAGCTCAATCGATTCGCCTGTAATCGTTGCCGTAGCGCTGCCAGTTCGTCTCGATTCCGAGCCAATTCAAGTGCACGCGATCCATAGTCAACCAACGTGTCTGTGATCAGTTCAGGTAACCCGAGCGAATGCAGCAAACTACCAGCCACCCGAGAAACGAACGTCTCTCCGCTCAACGTCAGAACGGGCAACCCTGCCCACAGGGCGTCGCTGGCTGTCGTGTGAGCATTCACCGGAAAGGTGTCCAGAAACAAATCCGCCAACTGATGCCGGGCCAGATGATCAGTAAGTGGTCGACGCGGGGCGAAGACAATTCGCTCAGGGTCAACTCCACGCCGAGCGGCTTCACGCCGCAGATTGACCGGAGCCTGTCGATTGCTCTCCAGCAACCAGAGGACGCTATCCGGAACCTGCTGCAGCAGCCGCATCCAAACGTCAAAGATGTCAGGCGTAATCTTGTAGTTGCTGTTGAAACTGCAGAACACAAAGGCCTCATCTGGCAATCCGACTTCGGCTCGAGTAGGAACCTGAGAAGAAATGACTCGTTGAGTATCGTTCACCTGATAGCAGCCGGGCAGATGTACCAGTTTTTCGTGATAGAAGGGTTGGCGATCTGCAGGAACAATGAAGCGATCGACCATGATATAGTCGACGAAATCGGCTCCGATCGTGCCGGGGTAGCCCAGGTAGTTCACCTGAATCGGGGCAGGGCAACTCGCCAGGATTTCTGGTCGAGAATGCTGAGTGAACCCGGTCAGGTCGATAAGGATGTCGATGCGGTCATCGACGATCTTCTGAATCGAATCGGCCAGCGGCAAATCGCGCAAATCGACAAATCGCTCGAAGGCGTTCGCAATCCGTTGACGAATCAACGAGCCATCATCGGGGCCATACGAATACCCCGTGACCGCAAACTGCGATCGGTCGTGCGATTCAAACAGTTCGACAATCAGTTCGGCGACAGGGTGAGCTCGAAAGTCGGCGGACAGATAGCCGATGCGAATCCGCTGATCGCCGACCGTTTCGTGAGTCGCTTGCTCCCACCACGGATCGGGGACTTTGACCGCGGTTCGAGTACTGAACGCCGCCCAACGCGCGGCACACTGCTGCTGTTGCTGCGACGATGTCGCAACCGGCATCGTCAGGAAGGCGAAGGGGGACATCGGGCTGTCGATGCTATTGGGCGGTTGGTCCGCAACGGCACGAATCGCTCGGTCGGTCAGCGAGGGAAGTTCGTCCCAGGCGCATTGATGCTGCAACTGATGAATCAGTTGCCCCAGCGCGGACAGACAGTCTGGCTTCAACTCCAGCGAACGGCGATAGCAGGCAATGGCCTCGGTGGTGTCTCCGCCATCGCGCACCGCGTCTCCCAGCGACTGGAGCGCCGCGACATCGCCGGGGTTCAAGTTCAAAGCCGCTCGCAGGGAATCGGCCGCCTCGTTGAATCGTCGCAGATCCTGCAGAGCAGCACCCAGATTCGTGTAGGCTTCGGCAAAGCCCGGCTGCAATTCGATCGCTCGCTTCAAACAGGTCACGGCATCGGAAGGCCGCCCCATGCTCTGCAGCAGATTGCCGAGGTTGTTGAACGCGGCGGCGTAGTCTGGTTTCAACTGCAGTGCCTGCGTATAACATTCCAGAGCCCGGTTCACTTCGCGCTGCTCGCGACAAGCGACTCCCTGGTTATTGTAGGCTTCGGCATAGTCCGGCCGGAACTGAATCGCCCGCTGATGGCATTCGATTGCTTCAGGGATATCGCCAAGTTCCTTCAACACGAGGCCCAGGTTGTTCCAGGCCTCCGCATGGTTGGGACGAAGCTGAAGAGTTCGCTGATACATCGAACTCGCGGTGTCCCAGCGACGGTGTCCCTGAAAGATCAGTGCCAAGTTGTAGTGAGCTTCCACAAAGTCGGGTTTGAGGCGGATTGCGTCCTCGTATCCCGCAATCGCTTCATCAATCTGGCCCGTCTGCGCGAGCAACGACGACAAATTGAAACGAGCCAGCGGAAAATCGCATTTGCGATCAAGAGCCCGTCGATAGCTTTGCTCGGCCTCTTTCATCTGGCCCGTGGCCAACAGGGCATTCCCCAAATTGCAGTGGAAACTCGCATTGCGCGAGTCCAATTCAATGGCGTGACCAATCAGGTCGATGGCAACGGCGTGGTCGCCAATCTGGTGGGCGATTGTTCCCAGCAGGTGCCAGGCATCGGCCTGCCGGTCATCGCGGGCCAGGATCTCGCGATACAAGGCTTCGGCATCCTGCAGGCGTCCGGCCTGCTGATGGCCGACCGCCGTCGACAACATTTCAGAGATAGATTTCATCGTCCTCATCCATCAGCAGGCTGCTGCTGAATTTCGCTGATTCTCAAATTGAAAGGGGGTGTCGTAACCCAGAATTGCAACGGAAGAAAGTGGAATTGTCTTTTGTTGATGGAATGTACCTGACGTTTCAAATGGTCTTGTGTATGTTGTTATCGGCAATTGTCTGAGTCTAACTCGAAGGAGCCGAGCCGTGACAGATCGCGCAGAGACGATTGTTTGCGAGCCAATCCCCAACTCGGACACCTCGACGGTTGTGGTCTCCGTCTCCCATCGATTTGCCTTGGGTGACGCCGTTCTGCTGGACGACTCGTGGGCGGAAGAGTTCGACCGTCGCTTGGCCGCGTGGGAAGCTGAATCGCCTGCGGTCGCACCGCGTCGTGATGGCGACGAACCTCGCGAAATTTAAGCCAGCTCGAGATCCACTCAAGACATATGCGTCGCTGCCGAAGCTGCGGTTTCAGATCCGCAACGTCTCGGTGAAGACATCGACACTTGGACTGCCATATCGCACCTCGGCCTCGATCGCGTGTTTGATCAGAGTCCGTTTCCGTTGCATCGTCAGGTACGAAGCCTCAGAATCTTGTGGTTCTCACTGACCGTTCGGTCCAATTCCCATATCAATTCGCAGGAGCGCTTCTCGTGGCCAAGAAGTCCGTTCAGAAGGTCGCCGATTGGAAAGCTCTTAAACTCGCCGGTCAATCGATCCTCTTTGCCGGGCGGTTTGAGAAGTGGGGGCAGTTGACGCTGGAACTACTGCAGACATTCGTGCGTTTGGAGGGCGGAACTGTTGCCGACACGCTCAATGCATCAGTGAGCCTGCTCGTGCTGAAAGAAGTCACAGGAACATCATCGCACGAAAAGAAAGCCACTCTGCTGAACACGAAAGGAGCATCCATCGCAGTCATCGATGCCGATCAACTGCGGACGATGCTTGTGCCAACTGAGGCCGAAGTTCATGCGATGATCCAGGCGGGTCCCGAGGGCTATAAATTGCTGCGTCACCGTGTCGACGCTGCAAAGTTCAACGAGTACTCGTTTCGGCAAGGTGGCAAGCAGCGGCCGTACACGCTCACCAAAGCGTCGTTGCGGGGTCAGAACATCAAGGACGCTCCATTGTGGTGCATGGACTTGGAAGAGGTTGACCTCACGAATACCACTGTTCAGACAGAAAGCAATGAGAGCTACGAAATCGGCAATACGCGACGCTCAAAGTTGGACGGGGCGACAATCCATGCGCCTTTTGCCGACCTCATCGAGTGCTCGTGTCGTGGAGCTGATCTCTCAAATAGCTGGGTTGGCTTTCTGATGAATAAGTCTCGCTGCAGCAGTGACTTCACCAAAGCGAAGCTGGTTCGATTTCATTTCATGAATACGGACATGACTGACTCCAAGTTTGATAAAGCAGATTTGACTGATGCCGAGTTTGATGAAACCGATGCTTCTAAGGTCAGCTTTCGTGAAGCTTGCCTGAAATCAATCACAACCGAGAAGGCCAGTTTCTCGGGTGCTGATTTCACGAAGGCAGATCTTAGCGAGGCTGAATTATTGGGGGCCAATCTTCGGGACTGCAATTTCACGAAAGCGAAGCTGCGCGGAGCCCGATTGATGGGGGCTCAATTTCAAGGGGCGTGCGTTGACGGAGCCGATTTCACTGGTGCCAATGTGGCTCAGGCAGATTTTACAGGGGTCGACCTCTCAAAAGCGATCGGGCTCGTCTTAACCACGAAACAGTTTTCGATCGGGCCGAAGCTGAAAGAACTCTCGGATATCGCCAAGAAGGCGACCAGCTTTGAGACAACGATGGAGGTCAAAGCCCCGCAGGAAACATTGCGACTGAAAGCCGAGAACCGTTGGAAGAGCCCTGAAGCATCCTGGTCACGGGAATTGTGGGCCGACACGTTGTCTGACTGGGAACAGTCGACCAAGAGTGTCGCCGATGCGATCGTCGCCGTCGTAGCGCAATGGCCCGATGCAACCGCTTGCCCGCATACGGTTCAAGCCAGCGGGAAAAAGACCGGACTGACGAATCGCAAGTTGACACAGTTGGCAATGGAAGCCTGGTGCGAAACTTATGGAGCACCATGTCCCACGGTCGAAGAGTTGAAACAAGCGGAGGCAGCAGCCGAATCGAATAGGGATACCATCCGCGCTTCGCTCCTGGCTGAGTTAGGTCAACCCGATGGCGTCAAGAAATGGAATGGACGCGATCATCTGGAACTCGAAACGATCAAGTCTT
>DASYEA010000814.1:0-4161 GCA_036499265.1 Schlesneria sp.
CTTCAAATCGAAGACAAACGGCAAAACACCCTGTAAACTCATCTTCGACCTCCTTGTTGTGTGTAAGTGTCCTGTTAGTAAACACTTCTACGCACTCGGAGGTCATTTCATTGGCCATTCATGAATAATCCGGGATCAAGATACATGCGACGGCGGGGAGATGTTGCGTCATCTCCAGTGCCACGATTCCGCCGAACGAAGCCCCGCCGATGATGCAAGGTTGACCCGAGTCAATCTGACGCGACATGCGTTCGGCATAGGAGCGCAAAGACTCGCCTGGCGCAGCATCGAGCCAAGGCAGAATTCTCAAGTCAGGAAATTGAGAGAGTTGATCGGCGAACAATCGTTCGTCGGCGGCCATGCCCGACAACAGGAATAAGGGGAGTTTGGCATTCGCCACTTCCCCATTCATGGGATCCATATTGCGGACCGTTATTCGATGACTTCGATCTGCAATTGTCCGATGACCAGCATCAATGGGGCAAAGCTGCTGAGTGCGCTCGGACCGTCATCTGCCAGGCTGGATTCTGCCAGCTTGAGATAGTTTGGTCCGACTCGCTCGCGACCCATCGTGGCGTCCAGAGGAATCCAATGTCCATCCAGATTGGCCTCAACCCACATATGCCCGCCGAAGGCACTCAGCGACTCGACGTAGACCAGGCCGACAACGACTCGTGACGGAATTCCTTTCGCGCGCAGCATGGCGGCGAGAAGCACCGAGTGCTCGGTGCAATCGCCTTCCAGTGATTTCGCCACCTCGCCCGCAGACGCCATCGCTGTCGAAAAGTTCTTCTTGACCAGCTTTTCGTGGACGTATTTCTCCATCCGACGGGCGATGACGGCAGGGTCCTTGGCGTCGCCGGCGGCCTTGTTCGCGTGTTCTTGGACCCGTTCGTCGTCGGATTGGACGAACTGGCTCGGCTGCAGGTACTCTTTCTCCACGGCACCAATCGTGGCCTTCTCGGGGATCGGCATTGCGGTGACGGTCACTTCAGCCACATCATCGCCAACTTTTTTGACGGCCTGTGTCTCATCAGAGATCAGCGCCGTATCGGGGCTTTGCCCTTTGCTTGTGACGCGATAACGGATTTTCGCTCGGGTGAACGGGTTTGCGATCCGTTTCACTTTCACCAACGTGCCGACGGCCAGATCGAACTCCGCCCCCGAAATCGCTTTCAACGCTTCCTCTTCCGAGACTTGGTAGGTGACCATTTCGGCACCCAGCATGCTGGTGGAGACTTTGAGTGCTGTTCCTTTCGCGTCGATGAATTCCGACACGATCAGACCCGGGATCAGCGACTGCGTCATATCAACCTTCAGCAACTTGGACGGCTTGCCATCGAACAGCTTCGTCTCTTCGAAGTCAGTGGCTTTCAGTTTGATCGTGGCCACCTTATTGAATTCCGGCATGAAGGCTTCGAAGGATCTCGTTTCGCCGGGCTTCAATGGTGACTTCTGCAGGGCGCGATCCTGGAAGGTGGGCGACTTCACATCTTTGCGCCAGGCCTGCGCGGTCTCTTTCACTTTTCCGTTGACGGTATTCCGCAGCTTCAACTGATCCCCCTCAATCACTCCCGTCGTCAGAGTGCTGGCGGCTGGCGGGTTGGCCATTTCATAGTTGAACTTCAGCATGTCGCCATCCGGAGTTTCGTCCGTCGTGACAGTTTGCTTCATGACTAATGACTGGCCAAAGCGTTTGATTGTCATATTGGAGACGCTAGAAGTGCGGACAATCTCTTTCCCTTGCTGTGTGATTGATTCAATGAGGTTATGGCTGTAGCCGATACGTTGGCCGCTCAAATAGATCACCTGCCAGGTCTCTTCCTTCTCCTGTTTGGGTTCGGCCGCGGAGACGGACCCGACGACACAGCAGAAACACAACAACAGACGGTTCAGTCGCTCGAAAGTTTGCAGAGGCATGGCACTGATTTCTCAATGAGGGCGGGCCATCAGGACATCGAATTCAGACTGAAGTATATCGTTCGCTTCCGCTTGAAGCAGGTAAGTCGGATCGACGATAAGTGTCGCCCGCGGTTACCAATCGAGGTAACGGGCTGGATGACACATCAATCCAAATGGCGTAAAGTGATACACCGCATGTGCGCGTACGTTCTAAGTTGAGCGACTCGATTACAGCCGCGTGGTCGATCGGCTGCCAAATTGGACGATCATGTGGTTCCAACTTCAGGTAGAATGCGTTGTATACGAAGCCTAGGTCGCGTTTGCATTGTATTTTGGCCAATTATCGTAGTTTTTTTGACTTCGGCACGCTCCGTGCTAATATTCGTTGTGGCTCTATCAACGGACGTGGAACCGCGGGTGGCCAAAACAAGGATGTAACGAAACAAGGGAATTGGAATTGACCTTAGAAAGCAAGGAGGCCGGCAATGTTGGTTCTGACACGAAAAATTGGCGAAGCGATTCAACTTGGTGATGATATCACTGTCGAAGTTCTCGAAGTCCGTGGCGGTCGCGTTCGACTAGGGATTACTGCCCCCAGCAGCGTCGGCGTTCATCGCCGCGAAATCATCGTGTCGGCCTCCGACCTCACCAGTCCATCGCGTGCTCCTGCAGCCGCGTATCAGAATCATCGTCAACCGACCTCTGTCGGTTAATTGCGGTCAGTCGCAGGCCGCCGACCAATTGTGTTCGACGGCAACCTACCCTAGTTCACGCCCTTGAACGTGACTGAACCCCTCGCGATCGATTCAGCCTCTGACTGAATTTGCTCGGCGAGTCATTCAAATGTCCACTGCACAGGTCAGTGTTGATGGAACCAACTTGGCAGCTCGCCAAATTCTCGTTTACGCGGGAATGACGGCATGAGTAACCGGACTTAGCAGTGTCGGCCCGTGAATTATCCAGGCTGGCAAGGGATGGCGAAGCGCTTCGCGTCTTGGTCACCTCACATGGCTGCAGTGGTCGTGGTGCGCTTCAAGTTATCGCGTTCGAAATTTAGACTGCGAAGCCGCTGTCTCAATCTGCGACATTCGTACTGAATACCTGTATTTGCCCATGGTCGATTGGCAAAAACATTGCTTGCTACAGAGGTGCTTCATGAGTGAATCGCAATCGATTCGCATGAACATGAACGAGCAGGACAGATTTTTCACTGAATAGGTCCACGACCCAATCCGAGTGCTTGTCTTCTGGCAGGGCGCGGCTCTCGCCAAGCCGCTGAGTCTCGTTGCATTCGACCGCCAAACAGGCCACTCCATTTTTGCGGAGGATCTAATTAGCGTCATATCGCGACGATATTACCAGTGCGGGGCCACATTGTTCTTCAGGGCGTGGTGAATAGGTGTCCGCTCGCAAGCGCGTCAGCGATGATTCAATGATGGGCAACATCCATGGGTAATAACCATGGTTTCGCACAATGCCATCGCCTTCGGATATTGGAACGTCAAGACATTTTGCCTTGCAGTATTACGTTCAGAAGGCCATTGAAAGTAGTGACCAGAGCGATTCAGCGGCGAAGAAAGTTGATAGTTGTTTCCCGCAGAATCCTGCGACTCACATCACATCTTCACGACCCGCGCGCCATGCGGGCATGCAGCTTGCATTCGCAGGTAATAATCCAGTTCGCGACCAGTAGTACGATTGTACATCCTGTCTTGGCCAGTCGCGGACTCCTTTCGTCAGCCGCAGCATTCTTTACCTTCTGCGGTCTCCTCATTCAGGGGTCATTTCATGCGTCGAACTTCGCGTCGTGGGTTTACGTTGATTGAACTACTGGTAGTGATAGCCATCATTGCCGTGCTGATCGCGCTGTTGTTGCCAGCAGTCCAACAGGCTCGTGAGGCCGCTCGCCGGACTCAATGCAAAAACAATCTCAAGCAAATCGGACTGGCGATGCATAACTATCATGACCAGTGCAACACCTTCCCATATGGCTGCCTGAATGTGGGAACCTACCATCAGCGTGACACGTGGATGCAGCAGATCCTGCCAATGATCGAACAAGGCAGTCTGTATAACAGCTATCAGGCCGACATGTCGGTGTGGGTAATGGACGTGCCTACGGGGATTCGTGATAAGAGCCTGGCAGCCCTGCAGTGCCCTTCTGATCCATCGAGTCCTGCGAAAGGCGCCTCGGGTGGAACTCGTTCCGGTGGTGACGGCTTTCAAGGGAATTATGTCGTCTGCGTAGGCAAGACTCAG
>DASYEA010000815.1:0-10497 GCA_036499265.1 Schlesneria sp.
GGCCAGGCATGATTGCCTTCGCAGACAGGCCCACCAAAGTGCCAAAGCCAACCCACATCAAAAGCTCGTGAGCAGCGTGGTCCAAAACTTCCATCATGTGAGGATCGGGCATGGCTCGCTCCAGCAGTTCGACCAGTCGCCTCGTTCGGCAGATCTGGCCGGCGGTATTGTCGGAAAAAGTCGGTTCGTCGCCGTAGACCTTACAATCGGACTTTGCGCCGAATGCGGACGAGTTTCGAACCTCACCCCGGTATGCTGGCAGCCAAACAGCCCAGATTGCCACGTTCTCGATCCAAGCCTGTGACATCCGACGCAAGGCGACTAAACTCCCCACAGGCACGCGAAGTCAGAGCCCAACATTTACGAAGTTCATGACAGAAATCAGCGGATGGCAATGTCTCAACCCGATCCAATGCACTCGATTCCGTCGCGGCGTCGATCGTATTGGCATCCATTTCCGATCGTCATGCTGATTGCCGTCCTGTTGTCGCTGGCCATCGATGTTCCGATCGCGGGTTATGCAAAAGCAGGAAAGCATCCTCGGTGGTTCGCCGAATTGCTGGAAAACGTGGAAACGTTTGGACATGGGATCGGTGCGACATTGATCGTGATCGGCGTGCTCATCCTGGATGTCTCGCGTCGTCGCTCGGCGCTCCCGTTGCTGGCTGGCTCTTTGGGCGCAGGACTGACAGCAAACCTGCTCAAGCTGCTTGTCATTCGGTACAGGCCTCGGGGATTGACGAATTTTCCAGAAACCGTCTGGGCCACGTTTGGCGGCTGGTGGTCGGGATCAAGCGGCAACGATTTGCAAAGTTTTCCGTCTGCACACTCGGCGACTGCCGTCGGCTTGGCGATAATGTTAAGCGCCTATTACCCTCGCGGTCGGTGGTATTTTACGCTGCTGGCAATCCTGGTGGGGATGCAGCGTGTTCAGGTTTCCGCTCACTATCCCAGCGATGTCTTTGCGGGTGCGATAGTGGGCTGGTGTGTGGCGTCGGCGTGCCTGTTGGCACCCGATGGAGGAGATACCAACAAAGTCAGCATTCCTGACGCACGTTCAAACTTAACATAACGGCGTGAATGCCGCTGTTCGCTGGAGTTCTGACACCGCTTTGGCTATCGTTTCTGTCGTTAAAGCGGTCCCATTTCCGAAATGGATTCGAAGCGGAAGCCATGTTGACGAAAAAAGTTCAGGCGATTTCGGGCGTCAGCCCTCAGTTTGAATCGGTGGTTGAAGAGATGTATCCGTCGATTGCCTGTACGGCCATCGGGGACTTCCTGAATCGATTGTATGAATGTGTTCCCGTCAAGATTTGGGGGATCAAAGCCTCGAATATCCTGGCGCTCCCGACGGCACCGATCGGTGTTGCAGTCTACCTGTTGCTGAAGGTGTTTGGGTCACGTTATACGGTGACGAACCGCGCCGTGAATCGTGTCAGTTCGCTGGGGATCCGGCAGTTGGAATCTGTGCCGCTCGCGCAAATCGCTGATGTGTCGATCGATCCCGATTCGCGGCAAACGTTCTACAGCACCGGTGACATCCGACTGACAAGTGCCGCCGGGGATACGTTGATGCTGATTCGGGGAATCCCTTATCCAGATCGCTTCCGACAAGTCATTCTGGAAACGCGCGACGCCCGCGGGATGGTCGCCAGTTCGCTGGCCCGGATTCAAGCTCGCAAATAGGCAGATTCACTGATTTCTAAAGCCCGGCTCCACAACGTGCCGGGCTTTCTCCATTGATAGGGCAATCTGACATGGCAACGACGATCACCAGCCTGACCGTTCATGACATCCGGTTTCCGACTTCACGCATGCTGGATGGTTCCGATGCCATGAACCCGGATCCAGACTATTCTGCGGCCTATGTGATCCTGAAAACAGATCACCCTGATGATCTGGCTGGCCATGGGATGACATTCACGATTGGTCGCGGAACAGAAGTCTGCTGCCTGGCGATTCAGGCACTCGCGCCACTCGTTGTAGGTCGGACGCTGGAGTCCTTCACGAAGGACATGGCCGGGTTCTGGCGTCACATCACGGGCGATAGCCAACTGCGCTGGATTGGCCCCGAAAAGGGAGCGATCCATCTCGCCACCGCAGCCGTGGTCAACGCGGTCTGGGACCTGTGGGCCAAGGTTGAGCGAAAGCCGCTATGGCGATTGGTGGCCGACTTCACTCCCGAACAGTTCGTCGCCTGCGTCGACTTTCGCTACCTAACCGACGTGTTGACGCCCGACGCGGCGATCGCACTTCTCAAGCAAGTAGAACCGACGAAAGCGGGCCGCATCAAGCAGCTTGAACAGCAGGGATATCCGGCTTACACCACATCAGCGGGGTGGCTCGGCTACGATGACGAGAAGTTGCGAAAGCTCTGCCGCGAATGCCTGGCTCAAGGGTGGAACGTCTTCAAAATCAAAGTGGGACGAGACCTGCAGGACGACATTCGCCGATGCCGCATCATTCGCGAGGAAATTGGCTGGGACCGTCGACTGATGATCGATGCCAACCAAGTTTGGGATGTCTCCGTCGCCATCGATTGGGTTCGTGAACTGGCTCAGTTCAAGCCCTGGTTTATCGAAGAACCAACCAATCCCGATGATATCCTGGGTCATGCCGCGATCGCGAAGGCCGTAGCGCCGATTCAAGTCGCGACCGGTGAGCATTGTGCAAACCGAATCATGTTCAAGCAGTTCCTGCAGGCCAACGCGATCGGCGTGTTGCAGATCGATAGCTGCCGACTCGGGGGCGTCAACGAAGTCATGTCGGTGCTGCTACTCGCGGCGAAATTTGGAGTTCCCGTTTGCCCGCACGCGGGGGGGGTCGGCCTCTGCGAATACGTCCAGCACTTGGCGATGATCGACTACGTCTGTGTCAGTGGATCGCTGGATGACCGCCTCTGCGAGTATGCCGGTCATCTGCACGAACACTTCATCGATCCAATCGTGATGAACAACGGCAAGTACATGCCGCCGACCGCACCAGGTTACAGCATCACAATGCTGCCGGAGTCGATCACCACATTTGAGTACCCAGGTGGCTCAGCCTGGGCCTAGGAACGAGACGGGGCTGCGGACCGCCTCATCGATTTATGCATTAAATCTGCGTTCTTCTGCGTAATCTGCGGATGATTACTCGTCCGCAGATCACACAGATTCAGCAGATTAAGGAGGCTATTTTTTCGGGCGGTAAGAGTGGGTCGCCTGCCCGTAGACGCTTTCGGCGGCTTCCATGAGGGTTTCGCCGAGTGTCGGATGGGCGTGAATCGTTTCTGCCAAGTCACGAGCCACCGCGGCGGTTTCCACGGCGAGTGCCGCTTCGGCGATCATTTCGCCAGCACTGACACCAACGATTCCCACGCCGAGGATGCGCTCGGTTTTTGGATCGACGATGAGCTTGGTCAGGCCATCGGGGCGAGCCAGCGAGATCGCTCGACCGGATGCGCCCCAGTTGAACTTCACAACTTTGACTTCACGATTCTGGGCGGCGGCTTCATGCTCCATCAAGCCGACCCACGCGATTTCGGGATCGGTAAACACGACGGCTGGAATGGCAATGTTGTCGAATTCGGCAGGACCACCAGCGAGGACTTCGGCGGCAACCTTGGCTTCGCGCGTGGCCTTGTGAGCCAGCATCGGTTCACCAGCGACGTCGCCGATTGCCAGAATGTGTGGGACATTCGTGCGGCGTTGTCGATCGACCTTGATGAAACCCTTCTCGTCCAATTGGACGCCGGTGTTCTCCAGGCCGAAACCTTTGTTGTTGGGACGTCGTCCGATCGAGATGAGGACGCGGTCGAACGTCTGCTTGGGCGCCACGCCTTCGCCAGCGAGAGTCGCTTCGATTCCAGACTTCGTCACCTTCAGGCCTTCGACCTTGGTGTTCAGGTGGATTGCGGTAAGTTGCTTTTCCAATCGCTTCTGGAGCGGTCGGACCAGATCGCGATCGGCACCCGGCAGCAGTCCCGCAGTCAGTTCGACGACCGTCACCTTCGAACCGAGTGCGGCGTAGACCGTGCCCATTTCCAAGCCGATATAGCCGCCGCCAACCACCAGCAGCGAACCAGGGATGTCGGCCAGTTCCAAAGCTCCGGTCGAATCCATCACGCGTGGATCGCCAATCTGAAAGACTGGCGGTACTGCGGGTGACGAACCGGTCGCGATAATCGCCTTTTCGAACGTCAGCTTGTCGGTCTTGCCATCGGGATACTTCAGTTCGACGGTATTGGCGTCGAGGAACGTTCCGCGGGCTCCGATCAGGTTGATGCCGCGCATTTGCGACAACGTGCGCACGCCGCCCGTCAGCTTGCCGACGACTCCGTTGTTCTTCCATTCACGCAGCTTTGCCAGGTCGATCTTGGGAGCGGCGAATGTCAGGCCGTGTTCAGCGGATTCGCGAGTCTCGTTGATGAGCTTGGCGATATGCAGCAGTGCTTTCGAAGGAATGCAGCCGCGATTCAAACAGACACCGCCGGGTTGCGCCCCTTCGTCAACGAGGGTCACCTGCAATCCGTGATCGGCTGCTTCAAACGCAGCGGGGTATCCGCCGGGACCACCGCCGAGCACCAGTACTTGCGTCTTCAAGTCTGCCATTATTTCGTTCGATCTCGTTCTGGATTTTGTATGAAGCCATGAAAGACGGCCCGTGGTGTGGAAAGAGTTCCACACCGCGGGCCGGTAGTCTAGTCAAAATGGTCTCGCGAGGCACGCGAAGCGGGTCGCGTTCGGTGCGAAAACAGATTCTCCGATCAGCACTCGATCAGCAGGCGGAACGCATCGCTGAGCAGATTGGCCAGCTTCACGGTGAAGCGAGCTGCATCGGCCCCATTGATCACGCGGTGATCGTAGGAGAGCGACAACGGCAGCATCGTCCGTTCGACAATCTCCCCGTCGTTCAGTTGCAGTTGTTTCTGCGATCGAGACATCCCCATGATTGCCACTTCGGGATAGTTGACGATGGGCGTAAACGCCGTCCCGCCAATGCCACCCAGATTGGTAATCGTGAATGTTCCGCCCTGCATTTCGCTAAGCTGCAGCTTGCGATCGCGAGCCTTGCCGGCCAGTTCGGTCAACTCGGCTGCCAACTGGACAACTGTCTTCTGATCAACGTTGCGGATGACCGGGACGACCAGACCGTTGGGAGTGTCGACGGCTACACCGATGTGGTAGTAGCGCTTCAGAACGAGTTCGGCCTTGGCCGAATCGTAGCTGGAGTTGAACTGCGGGAATTCCTTCAGGCACGCGACCGCCGCCTTCATTGCCAGGGCGGTCATTGTCACCTTGGGCGAGCCCTTTGGTGCCGTTTCGACGAATCGCTTGCGGGCGGCTTCCGTTTCGGTGATGTCGGCCAGATCGTGCTGAGTGACGTGCGGAATCAGCTGCCACGCCAAGCTGAGGTTGGTGGCAACAGTCTTCTGCAACTTCGTGTAGGCCTGGCGATCGACAGGACCGTACTGTGAGAAGTCCGGCAGTGGCGGTTCGATAACACCGCGTCCGCCACCACTTCCGGCAGCAGCACGAGCAACGTCTTCCAGCGTGATTCTCCCACCGGAACCAGTTCCTGAAATGTTCGATAGGTTCAAGCCAAGTTCTCGAGCCAGGCGGCGAGTGGCAGGGCCGGCTGGAAACGGAATGTCCCGACCATTCGACTCGGGCAATGGTGCTCGTGGTGGAGCGGCGGCAACCGAGGTTGTCGATGGTGCAGGAGTCTTCGCGGGGGCAGCCCCGGCCGCGGCTTTTGCGCCGCCGTTCTTGCTGGCTGCGGGAGCGCCACTGGGCTCGATCGACAGCAGTGCTGCGCCCGGCTTGATGGTTTGACCCTTCTTGACCAGAACTTGAGCGACTGTCCCCGCGTGAGGACATTCGATCGGCAGGACCGCCTTATCTGTTTCGACTTCCATCACGATCTGGCCCGCTTCGATCGTGTCGCCCGCGGCGACCATGATCGAAGCGACATCGCCACTTTTCACGCCATCACCGAGGGAGTCGGCTTTGAATTCAATCGCCATTCGTCAGTCTTTCGGAATTCGGTGGTTCGATAGTTGATGTACGAGGTGTCTGCGATTCAGCTTGGACCGCAAGTCACGCGAATGCGGGGTCGACCTTTTCCGAATCGATCCCCAAGTCCTTCAGTGCTTGCGGCAGCTTCTTGGCGTCGAATTTTCCATCCTTCGCCAGAGCAACCAAGGTCGAGTACGCCACCGATTCGGCATCGATCTCGAAGTGACGTCGCAAGGCTTCACGTGTTTCACTGCGGCCAAATCCATCAGTGCCGCAGACCACGTACGTTCCTGGAACGTAAGGTCGGATCTGCTCAGCAACCAGTTGCACGTTGTCGCTGGAAGAAATGAATGGCCCCTTCAAGCCGGACAACGCTTGCTCGATGTAGCTCACTTTCGGCTTCTGATCAGCATGCAGTCGATTCCAGCGACCGGTCGATTGGGCGTCGCGCTTCAGTTCGTTGTAACTGGTCACGCTCCAGACATCCGCTTCGACGCCGAACTTGTCGGCGAGCAGCTTCTGGGCGCGAACTACTTCATTCAGGATCGGACCGCTTCCGAACAACTGAGGTCGAGTGGCACGCTTCTTGGCGGGGACGCTTGGATCGAGAGGATACATTCCCTTCACGATTCCATCTTCCACGCCAGCGGGCATCGTGGGCATCACGCAGTTTTCGTTGTACACCGACAGGTAGTAGAAGATGTCTTCACCTTCGGCATACATCCGTCGCAGGCCATCGTGAATGATCACGCACAGTTCGTAGCCGTAGGCTGGGTCATAGGCAAGCAGATTTGGAACAGTTCCCGCCATCAACTGGCTATGGCCGTCTTCGTGCTGCAAACCTTCGCCGTTGAGCGTCGTACGTCCCGATGTTCCGCCACACAGGAAGCCTTTGCAGCGAGAGTCCGCAGCCAACCAGATCAGATCGCCAACCCGCTGGAAGCCGAACATGGAGTAGTAAATGTAGAACGGAATCATGTTCATGCCGACGTTGGCATAAGCAGTTCCGGCAGCGATGAACGAGGACATCGCTCCTGCTTCGTTGATCCCTTCCATCAGGATTTGACCGGTTAGCGATTCCTTGTAGGCCTTGGGCGATCCGGCGTCGACAGGGGTATAAAGCTGACCCTTGCTGGAGTAGATGCCGAACTGCGAGAACAGCGCATCCATCCCGAACGTTTGAGCTTCATCGGGGATGATCGGCACGACCCGTTTGCCGATGTTCTTGTCCCGTACGAGTGCCTTCATCGTTTCGGAGAGCACCGTTGTCGTCGATCGCTCTCGCGATGAGTAAGCGGCTTCTTCGATCAGATGTTCGACAGAAGGAATGACCAGCTTTTCGGTGGTGGGGACACGAGTTGGCAGGTAGCCACCCAGATCCTTGCGATGCTCGTGCAGATACTTCATTTCCGGGCTGTCAGCAGGCGGTCGATAGAAGACTGCGGCCTTGGCTTGTTCATCGGTCAGCGGCAACTCGAAGCGGTTGCGGACCATGATGAGGGAGTCTTCCGCAAGTCCTTTCGTCTGGTGAGCGGTATTGCGACCTTCCGCCTCGGGGCCGAGGCCGAAGCCCTTGACCGTATGGGCCAGGATGACAGTCGGTGCCCCCTTGTGATCGGTCGCGCTCTTCATTGCCGCGTAGACCTTGATCGGGTCGTGGCCGCCGCGTCGCAGGTGCTGCAGTTGTTCGTCGCTCAGGTGTTCGACCAGCTTCAGCAGGTCGGGATGACGACCGAAGAAGTCTTCGCGGATGAAGGCCCCGGTTTCGACGCTGTACTTCTGGAACTGGCCATCGACGACGGCCCCCAGTTCCTTCACGAGGATACCGGTGTCGTCGGCTTCAAAGAGCGCATCCCATTCGCCGCCCCACACCAGCTTGATCACGTTCCAGCCAGCGCCACGGAAGATTCCTTCCAGTTCCTGGATGATCTTGCCGTTACCTCGAACCGGACCATCCAGTCGTTGCAGGTTGCAGTTCACGACCCAGGTCAGGTTGTCAAGTTTCTCGCGCGAGGCGAGCGAGATCGCACCCAATGATTCCGGTTCGTCAATTTCGCCGTCGCCCAGGAAAGCCCAGATGCGCGACTTGGAGGTGTCGATCAGGTTGCGATGCTGCAGGTATCGCAGGAAGCGAGCGTGATAGATCGAACAGATAGGTCCCAGACCCATCGAAACCGTCGGAAATTGCCAGAAATCTGGCATCAACCAAGGGTGAGGGTAGGACGACAGGCCAGTGCCACGGGGCAGTTCACGTCGGAATTTGACAAGGATTTCTTCGCTCAGGCGACCTTCCAGGAATGCTCGTGAATACATCCCAGGTGACGAATGTCCCTGGAAGTAAATCATGTCGCCGGTATGGTCGGCGGTTCGCGAATGGAAAAAGTGATTGAAGCCGGTTTCGATCAACGTCGCTGACGACGCGAACGTGGCGATGTGTCCGCCGACATTCGAGTTCTTGTAGGCTCGCACGACCATGGCCATCGCGTTCCAGCGGACCAGACTGCGAATCCTGCGTTCGATCGCTGGATCGCCGGGAAATTCGGGTTCAGCTTCGGTGGGAATCGTGTTGACGTATGGCGTTGTCAACGAGGGAACGACCGGAACTCCCTGGCCTTGTGCGCGCGAATAGATGCGCGACAGCAACTGGCTGAGAGCGTCGGGGCCCAAGCGATGCAGGATGTCATCAACGGACTCCAGCCATTCATCGACCTCAGCAGGATCAAGAAGAACCGGTACGTCGGGCACTTCGTCACTGACCACAGCAGGGGTTGTGGCAGGCGTGGATGATGCGGGGCGATTGGCGGGGGGAGCGGAAAGGACGGTCGCCATCGGTTGTCAGCCTTGAACAAAAACTATGGTGCAAACGAGATTGCTTCGAAAGGAGTCTGGAGTTTCTACCAGATTGGCGTCGGTTCGCCAAAGGCCGATTCACGACACAAAAGCAGATCCCTTCGATCCCATATTTTAGCAGCGGACCCCGAAGCTGGACAGGGTGTCTTACGGTCGAACGACTAGAGATGAAAATTATGACATGTATGGCCTAGTATCGGATTTGGCGATACTGCGAAGACTTTCTGAGCGGTAATGAATTCATTCCTGCCAGATGCCAGTCCTCGGACCCCCATCTCAAGCCAAACCGTTGATACGTACTCGGAGGTATTCCTCTCGAAGTCCCGATTTGTCCGCGTGAGCTATCGCAACTCCGCGAGCAAAACGGCAAGATACCTAAATCTAAGTTCGACATTATGGGAGTTATTTTATGAAAATGCACATTCTCACGATGTGCCTGCTGGTCCAAAATGCCCTTCTCGCTGCCGAGAAGCCAAATATCATCGTGATTTTGTCTGACGATATGGGCTATTCTGATCTTGGATGTTATGGAGGCGAGATTGCGACGCCGAACCTGGATCGATTGGCCTCCAATGGTCTTCGGTTTACGCAGTTTTACAACATGGCTCGGTGCTGCCCGACGCGAGCTTGTCTGCTGACGGGTCTGTATCCGCATCAAGCGGGCGTCGGACACATGACCAATGATGGCGGTCAGGACGGATTTCGCGGGGATCTGAATCGGCAGTGTGTCACGATCGCCGAGGCTCTGCATCCGGCAGGCTATCGCAATTATATGGTCGGCAAGTGGCATGTCACTCGGCATACCCAGCCTGACGGACCCAAGCATAACTGGCCGATGCAACGGGGCTTTGATCGCTACTACGGGACGATTGTCGGTGCGGGAACGTTCTTTGATCCGGCTGGATTGTGTCGCGACAACACAATGATTCCGGCTCTGACCGATCCCGAATACCAACCGAAACAGTACTACTACACCCAGGCGCTCAGCGATCACGCGCGACGATTTGTCGGCGAACATCAACGTGACCATGCCGACAAGCCATTCTTTATGTACTTGGCTTACACGGCGGCTCACTGGCCCATGCATGCCCTGGAAGAGGACATTCAGCGCCAGCGTGGCCGGTACGATGCGGGCTACGATGCCATCCGACAGGCTCGCTTTGCGAAGGCTCGCAAACTCGGCTTGATCGATCCCGAGTGGAAGCTCACCCCGACCAAAGGTGACTGGGACGGTGTCAAGGATCAAGCATGGGAGGCCCGCTGCATGGAAGTGTATGCCGCGATGATCGAATCGATGGATCGTGGCATCGGAGAACTGGTCGAGGAACTACGTCGCTCGGGACAACTCGACAATACTCTGATCATGTTCCTTCAGGACAATGGTGGCTGTGCAGAAAATACGGGTCGACAACCCAACGTCGAACGCGGCGGACAGCCGACTCTGCCCGTCATTGCTGCCGATCAGGTGTTACTTCCTGTGCAGCCGAAACAGACCCGCGATGGCTGGCCGATGTTAACGGGCCGCAAAGTCATGCCTGGGCCACGCGATACGTATATTGCCTATGGCGAAGGCTGGGCGAATGTCAGCAACACACCGTTTCGCGAGTATAAGCACTGGGTTCATGAAGGAGGGATCTCCACTCCCTTC
>DASYEA010000816.1:0-8198 GCA_036499265.1 Schlesneria sp.
GCTCCTGAATCGGCCGACGTATTGGCATTCTGCGCTCGCGTGGCGATCGCGCAGCAGTCATTCGTCGAAGCACGCCAGACGATCGAGAAGGGGCTGGAACTTCATCGAACAGATTCCCGATTTTACCTGGCACTCTCCGAAATCGAGACCGCGACCGCAAATCCGAAGGGCGCATTGGAGGCGCTGAAACGTGGTGTGGCAGCCGTCCCGCGCGATCGCGACCTGCGTTGGAACCTGGCAAACTATCTGATTGATCAACGAGCCATCGCGGAAGTTGCGACGGAAATTGATCAGCTACGAATCGCTGGACAGCCCGCAGAACTGATCGGGTATCTCGAGGCAAGACTACTGATTCAAGCGGGGCAATGGCTGGACGCCATTCAACGGCTCGACACGATTCGCCCTCGTCTGCAGGATTGGCCCAACCTCGTCAAACAAGCCGATGTCCTTCTCGCCAAAGCTTATCGCGAGACCGATTCCGCAGACCAACAGCTCGCTTGCTACCGACGCGCCGTAACGCTTGATCCGCAGTGGATTCCAGGGCGTATCGGACTTGCTGAAGCCCTGCTTGCAGGAAATTTCGTTCGACAGGCATCAGATGAATATCGCAGGATCCTATCCCTCCCTGGTGCCCCACCTGCCGCGGGCATTGAACTGGCGAAATGCCTGTTCCGTTTGACAGCCAGACAATCCAAATCCGAGCAAGATTGGGGTGAATTCGATGAAGTGCTGAGCTGGGTCGAACGTCAGTCTCCCCATTCAACTCAGGCCTCGATCCTCCGCGCGGAAAAGCTTGTGGCGATGGGACTCAATGACAAAGCCGCAGAGTTGATTGCGGAAGCGAAGTCGCACAACGAAGGCGAAATTGATCTTTGGATCGTGCAAACGACATTGGCTCAACTCGCTCGCGACTGGGAACAAGTTGAGCAGTGCCTGGAAGCGGCAGAAGAGAAGTTCGGCGACAACGTGACATTGCGCATCGTTAAGGGACGATATCTGATGCAGCGGTATGGAGCCAAAGCGACTGACGCTTTGAAGCAAGCAGCTCAGCCTTCAGAGAACTGGACTGCTCAGGAGAAGTTCGTCTTCGTGCGGAACTTCGCGATGATGTTCCTGGCGATCGGTGACTATCCGAACGCTGAGGAATACGGTCGGCTGGGGGCCACGCTCCAACCCACCGATTTGTCGATTCGGTTGCTGCTGTTCGATGTTGCCTTGCGAGCCAAGCAGCCAAAGTTAATGGGCGAAGTTCTGGACGAAGTGAAGGGGATCACCGGCGAAGGTCCGCTGTGGCACTATGGGGAAGCCGTTCGTCTGACATTGATGTCTGAAGTGTCACCCAATCTGGAACTACTGTCACAGGCTCGCTTCCATCTGGTGAAGGCGAAGGCCCTGCGTCCCGCCTGGGTCCGTATTCCCTTGTTGTTCGCGGAAGTGGAAACACAGAGCGGTGATCTGTCAGCAGCGATCGAACAATTGCAAGAAGCGATCATCACGCTCGGCGAACGAAATCCTATGATCCTCAGCAAGACCGTTTCGCTGCTCTTCAGTCAGCGCCGCTTTATTGAGGCCGATCAGATCATCCGCCGCCTGCAGGAACGACAAAGTCTGGTGACCTCAGACATGATCCGCTCCGCATCCGAAATCTCGATGCGACTCAACGATACTTCACGCGCACTCGATCTGGCCGAGCAATTGGCTCGCGAATCTGATAGTGCAGGCGACAAAGTTTGGCTCGCTCAGGTACTGGGGGTTCTGGGGCGGCAAGCAGAAGCCGAGGAACAGCTTCGCAAAGTGATTGAAATGGACAGCAACGCACCCGAAGCCTGGATTGCCCTCGTGCAAGTCTTGGTGCGAGCGAACCAATTGGAAAAGGCCGAGAACATCGTCATCGAAGCCGAGAAGGCTATGACCAATGACCAGGCTTCATTGACGGTGGCACAATGCTACGAGTTGATTGGAAAGATCGACCTCGCTCGATCACGGTATCAAACCGCGCTCGAACAAACTCCAGACGATATTGTTGTCACCAAACGCTTCGTTGAATTCCAACTGAAGACGGGGCGAGCGGCCGAAGCTGAACCGTTGCTTCGAAAGATCGCCAATAGTGGCAAGGACAATTCCACAGATCGCGATCGACGATGGGCCACCCAGCAGCTTGCGATCGCACTGTCGAACCAGGGGACCGCCGAGCGCATGACCGAGGCATTAACTCTGATCGACAGAAACTTGGCATCGGGCTTCAAAACAACAACCGACCAGCGAGTGAAAGCGCTGATCCTGGCTCGACAACCATCGGTGGCACAGCGACGAGAGGCAATCGACATCCTCCAGAAGCTGCTAACGCATGAATCGGACACGGCGGTAGAGGATCGTTTTCTGCTCGCCCGGCTCTGTCTGGCGATCGGCGACCGTTCGAAGGCGCGCTCAGAATTTCGAACCTTGTTGGGCAGCAATGGTGGCGATGCTCGATTCATCTCTGCCTATTTGCAATTGCTGCTGGATGCCGATGAAGCGACCGATGCCGAGAACTGGCTCGACAAGTTGCAGAAGGTGGCTCCCGATGAATTACGTACGGCTGATTTACGTGCGCAGTTCCTGTTTGGGAAAGGCCGCTATCCTGAAGCGATTGCGTTCGTCAAAGAGGCCTCACGGAGCACGTTTCCTGAGAATCGCGGCGGGGAACGAAACCAGCCCATTCGCTGGGGAGCCAAGCGGCTGGAGGAGTTCGCTTTGAAGCTGAGCAAGTCAAAAAAGGGGGCTCAGAAGACGGAGGAGATCGCGGCATTCACAGCCGAGGCCAAGCTCCTGTACGAACAATTCGCCACAAAGGGCCCGCTGGAGAAATTGACACTCGCCGAGTTCTACTCCCACATCGATCAAGTCGATCGGGCACTCGAGATTCTGGAGCAGAACACTGACGCCGCACCTCCGCAATTCATTGCGGCCATCTGCATTGGCGTGATGAAAAACGCTCGAACAACACCGCCACAGTTGGCTCGTCTGCAACAGGTGATACAGGCGGCAACTGGATCGACAGGCAATAAGGCTATCTTAACGCTCGTCCTTGCTGATTTGATGAGCTGGCGAACCGACTATGATGGTGCCGTCCGACTTTATACAGAGGTCTTGCAGCGCGACCCCAACAACATCCCGGCACTCAACAACCTGGCCATGATCCTGGCGATGACCGGCCGCGATTGCAAAGAGGCGATGCGGTTGATTCAACAAGCGATTGAGTTAACTCCACAGAAGGGAGCGCTCCTCGATACGCGAGGAATGGTTTATCTCGCCACGAATGGTGCGGCCAATGCTCTCGCCGACTTCGAAGCAAGCACCAAAGAGGGCGAATCATCCGAACGTTACTTCCATATCGCTCTGGCCTGTGCCCAACTCAAGCAGAACGAAGCGGCAAAACGAGCGTTGAATCGGGCCATCGATCAGGGACTAGTGGATCAGACCCTACACCCGCTGGAACGCCCGCTCTATGCCAATCTACGAGCGACGTTGGGACTGTAAGTCTGAGTTCAAGACAACGACATGCATGACGCAACCGAATCGTCACTTTACGGATTTTCGGATGACCGTAGAACGGCGCGGAATGTGTAACTAGTCATGGAGTACTCCGGTGGAATTGTTACCCTCGAGAGTATGCTGCCCCTGTTGTTTTCAGTGATCGTGAAATGATGTTCCTTCAACCTCACCGAATCCGGATGGCCTGCATCCAGTCGCTTCTTCTGGCGACCGCGGTGAGTCTCTGCGCCTGCTGTACGAATGCACACGCTGCACTGATTTTTGAATCGTTCTCACCCAGCGCTTCGGACCTTGTTAAGACTGCGTCTCTGCACGACGTTGAGTTGATGTCAGAGTCTTCTCACTTGGTGCCTGGCTCCGACGACTCGATGGCAGGTTCCGAATCAACAGGTAACTCTTCCCCGGTATCCACTGCGGCTCTGTTCTGGCAGCAGCACTTTTTTTCGAATAGCTGCTCCAATGATGCGAGTGCATCGGGATCTACCACGGCAGGGCCACAGTCAGTCACAGTCGCAATCTGTGAGTACTGCACCGCTTTGTCTGGATGGACGTTGATCAGCTGGCTCGACCGAACGTCGTTTCAGTTCCTTCCAGATGCTCCACGCTCAGGCTTGATGCGACCGCCGCAAGGATAGATTGCCTAATTAGCAATGACCTGTCTTTGACCTGTGGTAGCGACGCCTCTATTCGGCCGTCGGCCAATTCTAAACATTCCGTTTTGAGCGATTGGAACCGATCCATGAAATTCTTGAAAAATCTCTTTTTGGCATCCGCCGTGGCCGTGCTGTTCAGCAGCCAGGCCAACGCGGGCATTATGTTCGACATCAGCAATGTGGCTGTCACTCCGGGGTCCGGTATTGGCACGGATACCCCGGAATCAAGGGGACAGTCGTTGGGAGTGGTGACAACGACGGCACCGGCTCCGTCAGCCGTGGAACTGTCGGCTCCCGGCGATTTCTACAGTTTCAATGCGGGGTCAATTCAATTTTCCGCTGCGGAAACCAACATCGTTCCAGGCGAAACCGATAGCCTCGGCTACACCGTGACGTTGACTTTCACCAACCCATTGATCGGAGCAGTCGATCTGACAATGGTTGGAACCGCCGCGCTCGGAGCGGTCAGTGATTCCAGCCCTGACTTCACGTTGGTGATGACCTCGCCAGTCCACGTCTTCTTCGGTCGTGGTGGCGAGTTCGAGATCTCGATCGGCAAGATCGCCCTGACTCAGGGTGGCGCTGCGGGATTGCAGAATATTCCTGTTACGATCACCCTCGATTCCGCTCCAGTCGTTCCCGAGCCTTCCTCGATGGCGCTGCTGGGCTTGGGTGGAATCGGTATCGCTTTCGCGCGCTACCGTAAGCGATTTAAGTCCGCCGTCTAAGACAATCGATTAGACTTTTCAGCGAACGCAAATAGAGAAGCCGCTCGGCAACGAGCGGCTTCTTTTGTTGATATGGTCGGTTTATTTCAGCTAAGCCCGATCGGGCCATCGCCTTCACACCCCAGTCGGTTCAAGGTCAAGACCGACTACCTTGCAGGGGTTGGCGTAAAACTGGAATTCGGTGCCGGTGGCACTCCCAGTGAAGCTGCCGGTGCCGGAAGGATCGGCGTCGATTCGGTCGTCCAGCCAGTCGGCGCGATGTCACAAGATTGACAACGGCGATCAACAGGAACTTGTCGCCAGCAAGGATTGTGATAACCAAAACTTGGATGACACACGGGTGGAAAGGCCGGGATGTGACGTTGATACAGCCGAGTGCAATGGGTCAACGCCGAACCATACCGGATGGCTCGCGACTTGCTCCAGAATAGCCCCCACGACGAATCCGACTCCAGCAGTTCAGATTCTGGAAGTACTCCATACTCCTGAGCGGATACGTCTTGCACCGACAGTATGAGACCCACAAATACGATTGCGACTTGGACCCAAGTCGATCTCAAGAAGGGTGCAGAGCCATGAAGGTTGTGCATCTGGAATCCTTTCCAAAGTTCACGCCCACCGATTTTCAATGAAGCGTCAATCAAAAAATATGAAGACCTGCGTTCGCTTCACCTTGATTGAGGCGCACCAGGAAAGTAACTACCGAGACTGTTGAATGCCGTCGGGTGACCTGTGGGAGCCATCCGACCCGTCGAAATCACTTCGGATGGGCCAATCATTTGCGGTTCTCGTTGCTCTAGCGATTTCACGTTGGATTCGACCGACTTCAACTCGTTGGACAAGCTGCGAGCCACTCTCGAGGCCTGCTGACGTGGCCGAACAATGTTGTAGTAATTCAGGGCCGGTCCCCCGCCACCACCATTGTTCAACAAGCTCGTGTAGGGACTCACCGTCGGGCGATCTCGGAAGCTTTGCCGAATCTGCTGCCTCGGTCCCTGGCTGACCTGGGCGAAAGCCTGGCCAGCGAGAAAACAGTTTAGCCCGCCGCAGAGGAGGACCAGTCCGATTGCACGCAAACAAGATCGATAGGACATGGCTCTTCCTCGAGCAACGGGGTGGTTGATGTTCAATTCAATTCGTCACGTGACCGCCTCAGATGAATTCAGACGATCAACCGAATCCCCCACCCCCACCGCCACTTCGGATCGGGTAAACCCCCTTCGAGTTCCTGAGAACCTGGAACCCGAGGAGCGATACACCGAAGATTCGTTCGAACGGTGCCACAATTTTCTCGATGTAGTTGTCGAAAGCAACCAATTTGTCAGCTTGGATGTAAACTCGATCCCCGGGCAGGATCTGAAAGTTGGTATCCGTTTGCCCTAAGGCCGCAATATCTTCCCACGCCACTTCCAGGATTTGGGCCGAGCAAGATCCGGCAGGCGCGGGTCGAGCAATCCAAATCCTTTTGGAGGACACTTCGGGCAAACCCTGAATCTGAGCAATCGCATCGAGGACCGTTTCATTACCGGTATACGGCAATCGCGTTACGGACTCGCCATACCCTCCGCCATCGGTGATCACATAATAAAGCTTGCTATTGTAGGCAGCGACATCGACAGAGACCTTGGGATCGTGGATGCCGTTGGATTCCAAGTGCTGCTTCACTGCGGCGCTCGCCTCGGGCAGCGTCATCCCTGCCAGGAACAGTTCCCCGTAGATGCCCAGCGACACACGACCATCCGGTCGCACGAGATGCTCTCCGGAGACTGGTTGAGGTGACTCAGTGTCCTCCAGCGAAACTTGAAGCTCAGGAGACTTAAGGCCGACGCTGTCGACCAAGTGCTTGCGAATCAATGCTTCCGCAGCGGCCACCGTCATATTGGCGACTGGAATCTTTCCGTAAGACGGTCCCAGATCGATCTTTCCGTCGGTTCCAATCCGGTACGTCCCCGACACCACTTTGAAACCGACTTCGATCTGCGATTCCGCGTCATATTGCAGTTGATTGGCCGTCGGATCGACTCCAACATCGATCGGCAATCCATTCTTCAGATGGATCCGCAATCGATCCCCAGAGACCAGCAGGGACTCTGGACTGCGTAGCGTACTCACTGTCTGAATCAGCAGGATGTCGGGAGGTTCCACGACATAGGCTGGCAACGTGATCTTATCGAGTTCCCGTGGTACTGCGACTCCACTCATATCCAGCATGCGATTGGAACGTGATGTTGCGCAACCACTTACAACGGCAATGCAGCACAGAAACCGCCACAGCAGGGTAGATCGTTGGCGCTTCGAGGCCATAGGTCCGAACCTCATTAAAAGAATGACTTCGGTACATCCCGTGGAACTCAAGTCCGTCTGGAATGACCAAATCTCATATCGACCCTCAAATTCGTTATCACCAGCACGACTGGAAAAATGAGAATATTCGGCCTGAACTACCCAGACTACGACTTCATAATTTCGGAATGGCGAATGAAATGGCCTCTGAACGAAATTTTCTGCCGGGCGACTCAGTCATTCGGAGACGCGCGAGGTACGAAGTGCCAGGACACCACCGAACGCCACCAGCATAATACCGCCAGATTCAAGGCACGTATTCAGCCAGTTGCCGAGCATGGGATGGCGATAGAGCAACGTGTCGATGTGATGAAACGAGGCGGCGCGTATCGCGATGAAAGTTAATAGAAAGATCACACCGAGACAGGCCACGTACGCAGGAAAGTTTTGGCCCCAGACGGCACGCAATCCTGCTACGGCGCCAACAACTCCCAGCACCGCACAACTGATAGCAAATGCCGCTTGGATCGCCCGACGCTGATCGTACCAACCGCCCGATCGAGAGAGTTCGCGGCCGATCTGCGTCAACAGGATCTGCAGGTCAAGCTGCTTGTTCCAACCCAGTGCAAACAGGGTCGCAGCGAGAATGAGCCAGTATCGCGATTGGCGGACATCACGCCCTGAACCAGTTCCACGCTGGCGACGAACGACAAGAACACAAATGAAGCTCGCAATGAAATAGCTCGCGGTGATGCACCACGCTAACGCGTTGGCATCTCCGATTCGGGGACGCCAAGTGATTTCAGCCAGCACCGAATTCATGTCACAAAGCCGCGAACCGAAGTATGGACGACATTCGTAGAGTCTATCCGAACGGCCCACAAAGCGACTACAGGCACCAGCGCCGAATCATCTGTTCGTAGATCGCGGTGCCGGCGTCCAACTGCTGTAGCGAAATCCATTCATCGTCGGTATGAGCCTGCTGAATACTGCCGGGCCC
>DASYEA010000817.1:0-2561 GCA_036499265.1 Schlesneria sp.
GAACTTGAGGTGCTGTGCCGTCGGTCGACTCGGTCGTGATCACCGGTCCGCCGACAGCATTCCCGACACCGTCGGCCGTCATTGCCGCGGCCTGATACTTGTCCTTCAGTTCAGTGCCGCGCGGAAGGAATTGAACAGACAGCATGCTCGGGAGTGCCAGCCCCAGGAAACAGGCGGGCATCCACAGCCAAAACTGCTCGCGTTCGATGTGCCTGACCCACTTACCCCAGCGGGCTAAAGAGTCTTGGGTGACCTTAAACACCATACCGACGTGCGATAGCTCAATGGCGTGCCCACCGACGATGCTGGGAATGGCTCCCACATGACGCCCCATCCCCCAACCCTGCTCACGCGTGAAGTTGCTGATGGGGGTATTGGTCAAACCACCATTCCCCGAGATTGCGATCATCGAAACCAGGATTCCGATCATCGACAGATCAAACTTAGGCAGCAGTCGCCCCTGACCCCAACTGGTCGCAATGTTTTCGAGCTTCGGGACATGCTTCTCTTCGCCTGGATCCTGCACTCCATTCGCATTGACATCTTCATCGGCAATGACGGGCACGGTGCCGAACTTGACGAACCCGGAACAGATCTCTGTCCAGGTAGAAGCTTTCGAGTAGAACACCGCCAGAAAGATCAAGAAGCCCATGACCACGACCAATTTGAAGGTCATGATCGCCTTCAACGAGTTGTAGACTTTGCCCCCAATTGTCAGTGGTAACAGGAGTGCCAGGAAGATCACACACGACAGCACCGACAGCAGCGAGCTATCTGTCGACGGTATCGGCAGGCGTCCCAGATAAAGCGCCGCCGCAGGAATCGCCGCATTCGAAGCGAGATAGGGCAGGAATGATCCGCAGTCCAGAACAAGGTAAATCGCCAGCCAGAACATCGGCCCGGGCAACGTTCGAAACTTACCCGTGAAGATCGGCTCGCCCGTGTAGAGCGTGTAGCGGCTGATCTCGATGTTATAGAAAACTTGCCCCAGGATGCTGAGCGTGGAGAGCCACAACAGCGCGCCGCCATATTTTGCGGTGACCAAAGGCCCGGTTAGCCATTCACCGCCACCAATCGCCGCCGCGGCCATGACCATGCTGGGACCGATTAGGGCGGTCCAGTTCCGTAGTCTAAAGACCGGAGCATCAGGCAGTTCTCCTCCGTCCCATTGCGGCATCTGCTGCGAACCGGGATGCGGAGGGACAAAGTCCGTAGATGTGGCGGATAGCGAGGGCGAGTCCGTCATGGGTTGCTCGTTCAAGTTGTGGCAGCATCATCGGGAGAGGTCCGCTCTGGAGGCCGGGCGGAACGAATCAGAGATGGTAGTCACAGACCTAGCAGGATGCGAGCATCAGCCAAGACGAATTCGTTTCGATGACGATCTGTCAAGAAGTTCTGTTTGAGTCGACGTTTCATGCCGATTAAGCAGAATTGGCAAATTGTTTCGCGCGATTAGCGCTGCGCGGGATTCTGAATGAGCGAGCCCAGTTGCGTGGCCGAACCAGCGCGTCCTAGCTTGGGTTCAATCGAGAAGATGAAGCCAGCGTTGTTCTTGCTCCAATCGTAGTTTGCGCCCAAATGGAACAACATCCATTCGCCGACGCGGGTGATGGTCAGGGACTGACCACGGCTTTGACCCGCCGCAATATCGTAGGAGGCGCTCATGGTCGAGACCCACTTCGGACTCATCGTGTAGCTGTAGCTGCCCGTCAGAATCTTACTATCCAGCGTGGCTCCCTTGATCTGCTGCACGCCCACATACGCACTACCGCGGAAGCTGCGCTGGCTCATGACGCCCAGGTTCCACCACTGCTGGCCACCTTCGAAGAAGTCGTACATCGAATCGGCGATCACCGAGGTACGGTCTCCGACATTCCAGACGTAGTGCCCGCTGAACAGGCCAAAATTCTGCCCGAAATTGTCTCGATTTGGATTCGGGAAATAAGAGATTCCCAGATCGAGCAACATCCAGTCCTTGATACGTTGGCGATCCGGCGGCCCGACTTTCGTCTGCAGACGTTGGCTGATGCCCAGACGCAGCGCCTGCTGAGTGTCAACGAGTTCGTTGTAAGGCGCACTGACGCTGGTCGCGGCCTGAGAACGAACGGCATAGAATCGCGGATCGAACTGAGGAGGCAATGTTCCGTTGAAAGTATTGGTGATGAACCGTTCGCGGAATCGTTCTTGCGCATTATCTTCGAACTGATTCCACTGCGGAATCTCGTCCAGACTGCGACTGGCCTGGGCATACCCATAGTCGGCATCCAGTGTTACTTTGTGAGCGAGACCGTTCAAGTTCAGAATGTCACTCTGGATGTGAGGGAATGTTTTCCAGAATTGCAGACTAGCGCGGACGCCACCGCGTCCATAGAGACGACCGATCGAATCATTGGTAAAGCTATCGCTCCAGTACGCCGCTTCGCCCAAGGCATAAGGTGACAGTTTTAGAGGACCCAGATTGAATGGCGCATCGAGTTCGTGACGGGTCATCGTCACCATGCCATTGGCATCTGTGTAGTAGGCAAGCGGGGTAAATGTGTCTTGCGGATTGGTCGGAGCTG
>DASYEA010000818.1:0-5073 GCA_036499265.1 Schlesneria sp.
TCGAGAGTCTGGCGATCAACACAATTCGTACGTTAAGCATGGATGCTGTCCAGGCGGCGGATTCGGGACATCCCGGATCGCCGATGGGGATCGCTCCCACTGCCTATGTGCTGTGGCAGAAATATCTGCGATATGACCCCAGCGATCCGACCTGGACCAATCGCGACCGATTCGTGCTGTCGGCCGGCCACGCTTCGATGCTGCTGTATTCGCTGCTGCATCTGACGGAGACGAAGGCGGTCAGCGACGAGTACAAGATCCTGGATAGCGCCGCCGTGCCGCTGGAAGACATCAAGCGGTTCCGCCAGATCGACAGCAAGTGTCCCGGCCATCCAGAATATCGCTGGACCAGCGGGATTGAAACGACGACCGGACCGCTGGGTCAGGGCCTAGCCAACAGCGTCGGGATGGCGATCGCTCGAGAGTGGCTGGCTTCGAACTACAATCGTCCTGGTCATGATGTCATCGACTATGACATCTACGCGATCTGCGGCGATGGCTGCCTGATGGAAGGGATTTCGGCCGAGTCCGCGTCGTTGGCAGGCCATTTGAAGTTGCGACATCTGTGCTGGATCTATGACAGCAACCGGATCACGATCGAAGGGGGAACGGATCTGGCGTTCAGCGAAGACGTTGGGACTCGATTCACCGGTTATGGCTGGAATGTCCTGCGAGTCGGCGATGCGAACGATTTGAATCAGTTGGATCAGGCGTTTGCTCAATTCAAGAAGAAGTCTGTCGACCGCCCCACACTGATTATTGTCGAAAGCCACATTGCGTGGGGTTCACCGAATAAGCAGGATACCGCCGGAGCCCACGGCGAGCCGCTGGGTGTCGAAGAAATTAAGCTGACCAAGCGCGGTTACGGTTGGCCGGAAGATTCGAAGTTCCTCGTTCCGGATGGCGTGTATCAGCATTTTGCCGCTGGGATTGGAAAACGCGGCAAAGATCTGCATCAAGGCTGGACGGCAGAGTTCGGCAAGTATAAGGCGGCGTTTCCAGCAGAAGCGAAGCAGATCGAACTGATGCAGCGTCGCGAACTGCCTGAAGGCTGGGATAAGAACCTGCCCGTCTACCCGGCTGATCCGAAGGGGAAGGCAACGCGTGAGACTGGCGGTCAAGTTCTGAATGTCCTCGCTCAGAATGTGCCGTGGTTGGTCGGCGGTTCAGCGGACCTGGCTCCGTCGAACAAGACGCGACTGACGTTTGCCGGTGCCGGGGACATGCAGGCACAAACCTATGGTGGTCGCAACATGCACTTCGGTGTTCGCGAGCATGCGATGGGAGCGATCGTCAATGGGATGGCGGTCTCCAAAATCCGCGCCTACGGCGGTACGTTCCTGGTCTTCAGCGATTACATGAGACCGGCGATTCGGCTGGCGGCGATCATGGAATTGCCGGTGATCTACGTCTTCACGCATGATTCGATCGGCGTTGGCGAAGACGGTCCGACTCATCAGCCCGTTGAGCATTTGACTGCGTTGCGAGCGATCCCAGGTCTGGTCACGCTGCGACCCGCCGACGGCAACGAAGTGGTGGAGGCATGGAAATTTGCCATTCAGCAGAAGCGAGAACCAGTCGCGATGGTGCTGACTCGCCAAGCACTGCCAACGGTCGATCGGCAGAAGTATGCCGCAGCGGACGGTCTGACACGCGGCGCTTATGTGCTGTCTGATGCTCCGAATGGCAAGCCTGATGTGCTGCTGATGGCTTCGGGTAGTGAAGTGTCACTGATCCTTCAGGCTCAAGAACAACTCGCCGCGAGCGGCATTCAAGCCCGCGTCATCAGCGTGCCTTCGTTCGAGATCTTCGAGCACTATTGCAAGAAGCATCCGGAGTATCGCGAGAGCGTGATGCCGTTGTCGGTGACAGCTCGCGTTTCCGTGGAAATGGGGATCACGTTTGGTTGGGAACGTTACGTGGGCCTGACGGGCGCTTCGATCGGGATGCATTCGTTTGGTGCGTCTGCTCCATTGAAAGACCTGCTCAAGAAATTTGGCTTCACCACCGAAGCCGTTGTCGACGCTGCCAAAAAGCAGGTTAAAAAGGCCTGATTGGCACATGGATCACGACAGAAGCTGATTTAAAAAGAGCGTTGGAACATCGCGTTCCAACGCTCTTTCTTTTTTGAGATCGAGGATGCCCTGACTTGCGTGAGGAATGCGACATAGACGAGGATCGTGGGTCGCCAAAGTCTTAAGTAGAAACGCCATCGTTTCATGGGGAAAACTCATGCTTTCGAGTACTACCTGTCGCTGGTTGTGGACGATGGTGTTGGCCGTTGGCGTGACGCTCAGTTGTCAGTCTTTAGTCGCGGCAGGGAATGTGACGATGGTGGCTGTTCCTGCCGGTGGAAAGCCGATGGCGGCGAAGACCGACGGCAAGGGAACGATCCATCTGGTCTTCGATACGGCGGAGGGGCCGCAGTACGTTCGTTCGACTGATGAGGGAAAGACTTTGAGTCGCCCGATCCCGCTGGTGGACGTGGCGTCTCGAAAACCTGGGTTGGAATTCATTACGTGGGACATGGCCGTTGCTGTCGATGGGGCCGTTCATGTCGTGCTGGGAACGAATGCCTGGAAACTGAAGCTTCCCAAGGACGAGTGGGGCTACATGTATACGCGACTGGTGCCAGGCGAGACTGAGTTCGAAGCGATCAGAAACTTGAATCGGAAGCCGAGCGAAGGTTTCTCATTGGCGGTCGGCGATGACGGTGCAGTGGCGGCAGTGTGGATGGCGGACAAACTGTTCGCGAATGTCTCCAGTGACGGTGGCAAGACGTTTGGACCAACGATGGAGCTTGATTCGACTTTGGATCCGTGCAATTGCTGCACAACGAGCGCGACCTATGCCGCGGATGGCCGGGTGGCAGTTCTGTATCGCGAGGAATCGAACAATGAGCGCGATATGTACTTGGCGTTGTGGGATCCCAAGTCCAACGAGGCGACGAAGACTCGTATCAGTACGACTCTTTGGAAAATTGATTCGTGTCCGATGACGTACTATTCGCTGATGCGTAGCGGTGATGGGTTCGTGGCGACGTGGCCGACGAAGGGTGAGATCTACTTTGCGAGACTGAATGCCGACGGATCGTTGCAAGGACTAAAGGAAGTGAAGACGGCAGGCCGGTGCGGGATGCGGACCGGGGTTGTCGGCTTGCCGATTGCTGATGGCGGGACGTTAATCACCTGGAAAAAAGACAATAAGGTCGGCTGGCAGTTGTATGACACTCGCGGCAAAACAGATGGGTTGCCGCGGTATGCGGATAGCATTGGAAGCGGAGTGGCGGTGACAGCGACGAAGAGCGGCGATGTTGTGTTGTTTCGCTGAGCGTTCTGATTCGTCCCGGCACGCCGAAGACGGTGAGTCCGTGGCATCCGAATCAACTACCGACGATTAGTCACTCGTCGTCGTCATCCGTCTTGGTGGCTCGTTTGCGAACCGCCTTTTTGAGCGGTGCCGATTTTCCTTCGTCGGGCTTGGTCGCAAAGATACGGCGGACGGATTCCAGCAGGACTTCCATCGGGAACGGTTTGCGCAGGTAGTCGGCCACGCCCAGCATTTCTGCGTAGGCCTTATGGCGGCCACCTTCGTTCGCAGTGATCATGATGACCGGCGGAGGGGCGTCCAGCGTCTTCAGGAATTCGAGCACCGGAAAGCCGCCCAAGCGAGGCATCATCATGTCGGTGATGACCAGATCCGGCTTGAGTGCACTGATCTGCCGCTGGCCTTCGGCACCGTTCGGTGCCAGAAAAACGCGGTATCCGTTGTTTTGCAGGACGCCGTGCAGCATCGAGGCGATTTCGCGATCGTCGTCGATAATTAGAATAGTCTTTTCGACGCTGTCGGCATGTTCAGTGGGTGGCATTGGGGCCTCGGCAGATCCAAGAGTCGTTGAGCAGCAGTCTGCAATCGTAGGTCAGACCTGTGCCAGTGGCAAGGACGACAAGGTCACATCTTGATCAATCATCATTAGCATTGCATGAACGTAACCGGACGTACGTTTAAACAGCCCCTCAATTGAGAGGCTTTTCAGAAATCCGAAGTCCAAAACAGCGATCGTTGCCGTCGCCAACATTTACTGGCGACGGCAATCGGTCGATCGCCATTATTTCTTGGCTTTCTTGAGCGTGCTCAGATAGTCGACGATATCGGCCATCTCTTCTGGAGACAATAATTTTGCCAAATCGGCGGGCATTAGCGAGATCTTGTTCTTCACGCGTTCTTCGATGTCCTTCTTGTCGAACGCACGAACCAACGCGTCGTTGCCCCGCAGCGTAACCTTGCTATCGTCCTCATTGACGATGATGCCGGTGACTGTGGTTCCGTTGTTGAGGGCCATCGTCCACGACTCGTAATTGTGGCTGATCCCGGCACTAGGGAAGACGATCGATTCGAACATGGCCTGGCGCGCCAGTTTGGCTCCAATTTCCGAAAGGTTGGGCCCCACTTCCTTGCCTTCACCATTGACGACATGACACGTATTGCACTTACCCGTCGTCGCGAAGAGCTTCGCACCTTGTCCTGGATTGCCTTTCAGCTTGGCGAGTTCGCTGAGCGGTGGCAGTGGCTTGTCGTTCTTGCCAGCGGGAGCAGGAAACATCGCGAGCAACTTTGCTCGTTGAGCATCATCAAGTGGTGCTGATTGCAAAGCGGCTGAGAGAGCCGGGGCAAATGAGTCGTCCAGTTGCTTGGATTCGGCCAGCTTGAGGACTTCTGTCGCGCCGGTCTTGGTCAGCGTGGCACCTTTGATGGCCTGACGTCGAAGTTCGCCCGCGGCTTTTTCATCTTTCACGATGGGCAGCAGCAGAGCAGCCACCTGGCCATCGCCCGAGTTACTGAGCGCGGTGGCCATTCCCAAGGCCAAACGTCCCTGCTCTTGTGTCGACTTCAGGAGTGCTTCCACTGGGGCCAACTGATGCTTGGCGAGCAAAACGCGAATGGCGTCCAGTCCGACTTGATCGTCCGGGTGCGATGCGGCCAATGCTGCGAGTTCCGGATAGTGGTCGGCAACACTGAACTTGTCGACGAGGACGACGAACTGCGGAGTTCCCTTCAGCCCCGTCAGGACTC